>JANLYH010000116.1:0-16905 GCA_031365545.1 Pyrinomonadaceae bacterium
CGCAGCACGGAGTTGACGAACACGGGCAAATACTTCCGCTCTACTTCCGCGCCTTTGGGGAATACAAGAGTCCGGTATACATCTATGCGCTTGCCGTGCTCTTTCGTTTCACCGGGCCCAGCGTTTTCGTGGCGCGAATGCTCAGCGGCGTCCTCGGTTTGTCAGCCGCAATCCTGCTCGGACTGCTCGCAGCGGGCATAACGAACCGGCGCGCCGCAGGGCTCATCGCTTTCATTGCCGCCGGCATCACGCCCTGGCTCTTTGAAATCAGTCGGCTGGTCTTCGAGGTGACTCTACTTCCAGCGCTGCTGGCGCTTTTCCTTTTAGTTCTGCACGGCGCAGCGAAACGCGAGGAATGGCAGTGGCCCAGCGCGGCCGGTCTCGGTCTGCTGTTGGGCCTAATGGTGTACTCCTATTCGGCGGGCCGCTTACTCGCCCCGCTGTTTGCGCTCGGCCTCGTCTTCTTTGTAACGCGGCGACGTTGGCGCGGCGTGACCCTCACTTGGATTGTGTTTGCGCTGACGCTGCTGCCGCTCGCCATTTTCAGTTTGCGAAACCCTGGCACGCTGGGTGAACGCTTCAAGTATGTTACTTACGTGAAACCCGGAGACTCGCGCAGCGAGATCGGCCTGCGGTTTATCAAAAACTACGCGCGTGATTTCAGTCCCTGGAGTTGGCTGGTTGCTGGAGACCCTGAGCCTCGTCACCACCTCCCCGGCATGGGAAGTCTGCTGGCCGGCGTCGTGATTTTGGGCTTGCTCGGTCTGATTCTGGTTTTGCTGTATCACCGGCGGCAAGCGTGGTGGCGTTTCATTCTTTACGGCTTGGCTGTCTCCGCAATTCCGGCATCGCTCACGCTCGACCACTTTCACACGCTGCGCCTGATAACTTTGCCGATCTTTTTGTTGGTGCTGATGGTGCCGGCAATTGAATTCCTTAATGCGCAGAGAGAGCGGCGGGCGCTGTTAGCTGTGTTAATCGTGTTGACGATCGCGCAAGGGGCCGTCTTCCAGTATCAGTTTCAAACTGCGGCGCCGCGCGTGGACGCTTTTGATAGTTACTATCCGCAAGTGCTCGACGCGGCCCTCGCGCAACCCGAGCGGCCCATTTACCTGCTGGATAAAACACCGGCGGCTTACATGTACGCTTATTGGTACGCGACGCTGCGCGGGCTGGATCTGAATAACTTCCAACGCGCCACCAAAGACATACCACCGCCAGCCGGTGCTGTTGTCATCAGCCACGAGTTGCCCTGCACAGATTGTGAAATGATTTTTGAACGAGGGGAGTTTCGCGTCTACAGAAGCAAACAGTAAACAGCAGACAGCAAACGCCTGAAGACGGAAGCCCGGATTTGCTGTTTACTGTTTCCCGCGATGTTCATACTCGCCAGACGCCATAAACGCTCGTGCCAGCCTGCTAATCTCTCCTGATTTTTCTACCTCCTTAATCCAGAAGTTGAAGCCGTTCAGATTATTGTCCGGGGGATCATCAGGATTGCGATGAAAATACCCAAAGTAGTGAAGCAACACGAGCGAGCGCGTGTTCTCTTTTTCTGCAAACGCTCCGCTATTTACGATATTCAGTATTGCTTCGCCACGCGTCATCGCGCCGCGTTTTAGTTTATCTCTGAGGGTCTCGCGCTCCGCAGCCTCGAGTTTGATTCCGGCATTTCTCATGAGCGCGTCAACATACGCCTCTTCGGTCATGTCTTTGTAAAGTGTCTGGAACTTCGCGCTCTTAACCCAACTCTCAGCAAACTGACGCATTCGATCGTTGAGTTTCGCCTGCGCCTCCGGCGCGTCGATCTCTATGCCGCGGCTGACCGTGTGCATGTCACTCAGGAATTCTGAATAGCGCGGCAGCTGGCCGTAAGACGCAACATTGAAGCGATAGACGGCCTGACTCCATGATCGATACTGACCGAGTAAGTTGACCGGATCGTTCTTGATTAACTCTTCCCAATCCGTGGCTGCGACGGCGAAAGGCATTGGCGCTTCCGATTCAGCTTGCGGCTCAGTCTTCACGACCGCGTAGAGGTCATCGCGATCGCCGAAGCTGCGAATAAAGCGCAAGCGACGGGACGCGACGGCGCGGGCGAGAAACGAATCGTAGTCGGCGCGGCGTTCGGGAGCGATATCGGAATTGTGGATCACCAAATACGAAGCGGGAATGCCTTCCAGCAAGTCGAGAAACTTCAGCGGAATAGGGCTGGTCTCGCTGGTCACCTGAATCTCCCAGGTAAGCGGCGATATGAAGCTCGAGGTGGCGTTGACTAGTGGCTTCTGATGATCGGCGGCGCGCAGCATGTAGCGATGTGGCAGAGCCAATCCCAAATCGTGAGGCAGTTCCACGAGTCCGCCGCGCATTGGCGTTTGCTTCAGCCTCAAAGTGATTTCGTCGGGATAAACTTCGCCCCGAACAAAACGCAGCGGCGCGGCTCGCAATTCAAAGAGCAGAGCTACCGCGATGACAACAAAGATCGCGTTGACTACTAACGGCCGCATATTCGGTCGCCAGGTTTTTAGACGCTCAACCAGACGCTGCGCTCCCAGGCCGGCAAGAACCGCGAGCCCGACGTAGGTGATCATGGCCCAGTGCGTCGGAATGCGGATGGCGCGAAAGAGCGGTACAAAGTCGTAGAGCACTCGGTTTAGAAAGAAGTTCATCCCCAGCGAGCCGAGAAAGCCGCAGACGATCCAGATGAGAGCAAGCGCGAAGGTGTCTCCGCGTTTCGCCGTGCGCAAAGAGTCGATCAGGTTCTTTTCTCTCGTCCAACCGAGCGACTTTGGATAAGCGAAACACGTGCGAACAACTAGCACCACCAGCAGAACGAAGAGCGCGCGTGCGGTAGTAACAACTTTGAAGATTTCGGTCCCGAGGAACTTTGCCGTTGACCCCTGATAACCGGCGGCGAGCAGGGCGACCACAATTGCAGCGAACGAGGCAACGTCCAATGTAGTCAGCGGTCTTTTCCGAGAAGTGTTCGGTGAACGCACTGTGGCCCGCGGATCGCCTGTCGGCCATAGGAAAGCGGGCAGCGCCAGCAGGAGCGGGAGCAGTCCAGGAAATAGCTTGTGTTTGCCGCTGTCTGCAATTCCGCGGCCGAGTCCTCTCCACAATCTGTTTCGGTCCTCGGCCACCAGCCAGTGTATGGGCGTCGGCGAGTTGACGGCCACATCGTCAACGCTGCGCACAAAACCGTACAGCTTCATAACGAAGTAATAGGGCAACATGAACGGCAAGAGGACCAGCGAAGCCACGCCGAGCGCAGTCGCGCCGCGCAACCAAAAGGCGCGGTCGCGCTCGATGCCATAGTGGAGAATCAGGAATGCTCCAGAGAGGCCTAGCGGCACGAGTGTCAAAATAAAATACGTAGCGCAGGTCATGGCGTTCATGGTGAAGGCAACGCCCAGCCAGGTGGCGCGCCGCCACGTTCGCTCCCGCGAAAACAGCACCAGCGCTTCGAGCAGCAGCGGTATCCACCCGGCAAACAAGTAGTGAAGATGGGACAAAACGTGAAAGCGATAGGGGACAAACGCAAAGATGATTCCGGCGATCCAGGCGGCGGGGTTTGAGCGAGTAAGAGTGCGGCCGAGACGAAATGCTCCGTAACCAGAAAAAGCGAAGCCACAGAACGTGGCGATCGACTGCACTGTCAGCGCGCGCAGACCCAGTGCGAACAGCGGAAAGAAAAGCACCGCGATGCCATATTCGTGTTCGCTGAAGGCGAGCGTGTATTTGTAAGGATAGAAAACGTTGGCGTGAAAAAGATTGAGTGGATCTGTAAACGTTTGGTGGTAATCCCACCACAACGTCCAGGCAATCATGTAGGGATCTCCCTGGTCGGAGACGGCATCGCGCAGGCGTGTCACCCAGGGCCAGGTCATCGCCGCCGTCAAGGTAAAGAAGTTGAGTAGGATCAGAATCTCGCCAAGGACGCGGCGGGTAGTCGTCTTTCCTGAGAGAAGCTTCATTGTATAGTTCGACAAACTTTACGAGCTCCTGAGCGAGTACTCGGCGTCTCTGCGGTTAATGCATTGCAAGACCATTCACCGCGGAAGCGCAGAGTTCGCAGAGACTGCGCCGAGAGAATTGTGGAATTCGGACTCTACCCTCTGGAGCGCGGTTGTTGCGGGCGGCGCGGACTTTATCATATCTTGTTCCACCGGCGCGCCCTTCATTTCATTCAGTCGCAAGCTCGCAGAAAGAACCGGAGCAGAATGTCAGCAGAACAACCCGCGGAGATAAGAGAAATCGTTCCCACTTACCCGAGCGATGTGGACATTCGCCGCGACGATCTTCGTTCCGCGCCGGCCAGAGTTGCTATTCTAATTCCCTGCTACAACGAAGAACAGACCGTAGGCGACGTTGTAATTCAGTTTCGCGCCCAACTTCCTGCAGCGGCTATTTACGTTTTCGATAACAACTCGTCGGACCAAACTGCGGCGCGCGCGCAAGCGGCCGGCGCCGAGGTCTTCTATGAACGGCGGCAGGGGAAGGGCTACGTCACGCAGTCAATGTTTCGCCAGGTAGATGCTGACGTCTACGTGATCGTCGATGGCGATGGCACCTACCCGGCTGCTGCGGTCCACCGCCTGCTCGCGCCTGTTCTCAGTGACGAGGCGGATATGGTCGTCGGTTCCCGGCTACACGCTGATTCGAAGAGCGAGTTCAAACAACTCAACGCTCTGGGCAATCGACTCGTGCTGGCAGTCCTGAATTTAATCTTCAGAGTTAAGCTAACGGATATTTTGTCAGGCTATCGCGCTTTCAATCGCAAATTCGTCAAGCGGCTGCCGCTTTTCGGCGGCGGCTTTGAGATAGAAACTGAGCTAACAATCAAAGCGATAGAACGCGGCTTTCGCATCATTGAGATTCCGATCAACTTGACCCATCGGCCCCCCGGCAGCCACTCCAAGATCAAGTTTTTCCGCGATGGCGTTATTATCATCAACACGATCCTGGCCCTCTTTCGCGACTACAAACCCTTGACGTTTTTCGGCGGGACGGGGCTGGCGCTGCTTGTGCTCGCTCTCATTCCCGGTCTCATCGGCATCGTCGAATTCGTCAACCACGGGCTGGCTCGGTTGCCTGCGGCGGCGCTCGCAGTTGGTCTCGTGTTGTGTGGCCTGCTTTCGATTACAGTGGGCCTGGTCCTGCATTCCATTGCGCGGCGCGCCCAGGAGTTCGAACATCAACTTCAGGTACTAGCTGAAGAACTTCGGTCGGATACACGCCGCACGCCCGCGAATAGTCGAGAACAGTCGGCAACCGGCGGCAACAGACCATAGACGCTCTAGCATGGCCGAGGACAAAACTTTCAAGCCTGCTTCAACTCTGCGGCGCCACAGCGCAGTTCTCTCTAAGCTGGAACTCCCCGGCGATGTCCTGCTCGTTCTTTATTTCGCCGTTCTCACGCGCCAGTATCTTTGGTGGCTCACCGACAACAACCTGGCGGCCTGGATCGCGTCGGCCGTCGTCGCGGCGATCATCGGCTGGCTCTATATTTCCACGAAGGAAACCTCAGAACGAGAAAGCGCCGCCGTTCCCTTCTGGTTCCTGGCCGTCCTGCCACTCGTCTTTATCTACTCGATGCGCGCCGTCTTTCCCGATGTGTCGTTTGATGTTCTGAATTACCGCCTGCTGCACGGCGAACGCGCGTTGCGCGGATTCATTTACCTGCCGGGTGAATTCTTTCCCACTCCCGCTCCCTACAATCCCGCGCCTGACATGGTGACCGGAATATTTCGCCACGCGCTCGGCTATCGCCTGGGGACGATCGCTAACCTGCTGGCGATGATTTGGGTCGCGCGAATCGTTGATAAACTCCTGCGACCCTTTTTGCAGAATCCGTGGCTGCGCGCCGGTGGCGTGCTGCTAGCGCTGATGGCCGAACATCTGCTGTTTGAGATCAACAACTACATGGCCGACCTGTTGGCCCTGCCGCTGCTGCTCGAAGCGACTTACCTCACCCTGCGTCACGCGGAGTGGCAAAACAAGCGGCGCAATCTTGCGCTGGTAGCGCTGTTGCTGGGCCTGAGCGTCGCCTTCAAACTGACAAACGCAGCAATCGCGTTGCCCATCGTGCTGCTCTGCACGTATCGCGTAATCCCTCTAAGACGGCGCGGCGCTGACAAGCAAATACCGATAGCGCTCAAGGAACTTGCGCTGACGACATTGCTCTGCGCCTTGGCCTTCATTCTTCCGCTAGTGCCGTTTAGCGCCTATCTCTATCGCGAGACCGGCAGCGTCGTATTCCCCGTCTACAACGGATTCTTCAAGTCGGCCTACTGGCCCGCCAGCAGCACCTGGGATCCGCGCTGGGGCGCATCGGGTTTATGGGAAAAGGTGGGGTGGCCAATTCTGATTAGCTTCAAACCCGAACGGTTGTCGGAACTCGCTGTTTATTCAGGCCGGATTTCTTTTGGGTTCGCCGCTGCGCTGATAGGCCTAATCATTACCAGACGCGATGCGCGACTGCGCACGCTTTGTTATGTCGTTATCGCCAGTTCACTGCTCTGGAGCGCGAGCACTGGTTACATTCGTTACGCTCTCTACGCCGAGATACTGGCCGCGATCGTTGTGCTCGCTTTGGCCGCCAGACTCGCGCAAACTACGAAGGCAAATTATAGGCGCGCGGGTCTACTCGCGGCGTGTTTGCTCTGCGGGGCCTTGATCTTTCAAGCGTGCCTGGCGGGGTATTACGTTTCAGAAACCGAGTGGGGCGGGCGACCAACTATCTTCACGCAACCCGGTCCATATCGAAGCGAGGCCCATTACTTATTCCGCGACCGCTCGTTGCGAGATTTTCTCAGCCCCGAGACAAGAGACAAGTTTGACCATGTAGAAGTTTGGATCGTGAGCAGCATGAAGACGAGCAGCCTGGAGATGATGCTACAACCTCACGCGCCAATGATTGGCGTGAACACCGGCGAGTATTTTCTAACTGATGCGGGCCGCGCCCGGTTTGACCAGGCGCTTGCGAGCGTAGCGGGCAGGCAGATGTTCACGCTCGCCTTTGCCGAAGATCTGGAGGCCGCCAAGGCTGCACTCCGGGAAAGAGGGCTGGTGGCAAAGGAAGCTGTGCCAGTGGCAATTCCCTTCTACTCGCCGCTTGGGTTGATAAATATGTTCCTTATCGAAGTCGCGCGAGCAAGTGGAGAGGAGACCAGCCCCAGGCAAAACACAATTGTGCAAAACAACAGCGCGGGGAGTGTTGCTTCCGATCACGATGCTGATTACCATGCAGAGATTTCGGCAGCGGAACAACCGAGCGTGATGACATCCGGCGAAAAGAAGGATCTCAAGCTCACTGTCAGAAATATGGGCAACAGCGTGTGGCGTTCACATGTGGCGGTTGGCTGGATGAATGTCGTGACTGCCGGCGATCGCTGGCTAACCGCGGACGGCATGCGAGTCATCACCGATGTGGATGGCCGGAGCGCCATTCCGCAGGATCTCAAGCGTGGCGATCAAGCAGAACTCACGTTGACCGTCAGAGCGCCGCAAACCGAGGGACAGTATCTGTTGGAAATAGATATGGTCCACGAGGGGGTTACCTGGTTCTATCAACGCGGCTCACCAACGCTGCGCTGGCCCGTCAGAGTTCTAGGAGTTGGAAAGTGAGTTGCAGAACAAGCAGAAGCCCGACCAGCAGGAAGAGCTTAGTCTGCCAGCGGCTTGCCGTCTGTGTATACCGGGTGACTTTCTGTGCAAAGCTAGCTTGCTGCGAAAAGGAAAACAGTTACAAATGAAAATCAGAAACTTTCTATTCGCCTTAGTAATCGGCGGCTCGCTCGCAGCTTGGGGCTGCAGCAAGGCTCAACCGGTCGCGTCAAATGGCGCACCGCCGGCCCCTGCCGCAGCGCGCGGCGATGTTCCCTCGGCTTTGCCAGACAATGGCTTTAAGGCAGTCATATCGGTTGTCGATCCACCGGCGAGACTGCGCACCGGTCAAAAGGAAGCCGTTCAAGTGAACATCAAGAATGCGAGCGACGTGGTTTGGTATGCGCGCGGTGCCGCTGTGAATAACGCTTCGGCGAATAAGTTTTATCTTGCGGTTGCCAATCGCTGGCTCCAGGCCGACGGTGAAAAACTCGTTACCGACATGGACGGCCGCCACGGGCTCCCTCGCGATCTCAAGCCCGGCGAGGAAACGAAAGTGCCGTTGCTCATTACCGCTCCCAGGGAACCGGGCGCCTACATTCTAGAGTTCGATCTCGTACAGGAACAGGTGGCGTGGTTTCATGACAAAGGATCCGTAACGACGCGCGTCAAAATACAAGTCGAGCGATGAGGTGTTCGAGCTCCAGTTGAACCATTCAACGAGCCTGGGGAGCAGGCGAAGGCATGAAGCCCAGGGTGAAGCGAAGCGGAACCCTGGGGAATGTTGCTCAAGGCTTGCCTAGGAAATTCCTCCCTCTTTACCCAGGGTTCCGCTTCGCTTCACCCTGGGCTTTATGCTTTCGCCCGCTAGCGCGGGCTCGTTGAAGGGAATTCGCGATGACAAACGCGTTAGAGGAAGGCACAGATGAGAATCCGCCGCGACGTTCTGAGGCCGAGACTCGCACCGAAGACCCAATGCCTTCCTGGCGCATGCGTGTGCGCCGGCGATTTGCTCGACTTCCTTTGGCGATTGTCGTGGGCCGCGCTCTGGGTGGGCCAAGCACGCGCGCCACTCTTTACGTGTTCTGGCTGACGCGCACCATCGTCCTGGTCATCTTTATCCTCACGGGCCAGATTGAACCCAGGCCTGATCCTTTCAACCCCGGCGTAGTGGATGCCAACTTGTCGCTCAGAAAGGTTCCGGTTTCGCGGATTCTTAAAGAAGAAGCTACCACCGCAGATGCGAACTGGTATGTGAGTATTGCCGCCAACGGCTACGAACGGCGCGCTTTTGAAAACACAACCCCTCACAACTGGGCTTTCTTTCCGCTTTATCCACTGGTCTTGCGCGCGGCCTCATGGGTGACGGGCGAATTCACTCTGACCGGGATGTTTATCTCGCATCTCTTCTTTTTCTTCGCGCTCCTTTTTTTACACAAGACCGCGCTGGCCTTCGGACTTGATGAGGACGCAGCCGGTCGCACCATCTTTTATCTTGCCATCTTTCCAGTGAGCTATTTCTTCTCACTCCCGGTCACCGAGTCGCTATTTCTTTTATTGACCACGGCCAGTTTCTACTTCGCCAAGCGCGAGCGTTGGTGGATTGCCGGATTGTGTGGCGCGCTTGCTTCGGCCACGCGCGTGACCGGCATTCTGTTGCTTCCCGCACTCGTCGTACTCTACTGGCAAACCTATCGAAATTTCTGGCCACCGCGCAAGAGTTTGCTCTCCCTTTGTTTGGTTCCGGCCGGATTGTTGGGGTTCATGATCCACCTGCAAGCGATCACCGGAAACGCGCTGGCCTTCAAAGGCGCGGTCGCGGCGTGGGGTCGCACCACCGGCTTTTTTCTGCTGCCCTTGCTGGGCTACCTACGACACCCTTTAGATCTTGTCGGGCCCTGGAATCCACACTTTCTCAATTTCTGGGCGGCAACGATCACGATTATCTGCGGGCTGGTGCTGTTGAAAAGGCGGGCATACGCGCTTGCTTGCTACACACTTTTAGCGGTGTTCGTCGCGCTCTCTTCGGTGCTGCTGCAATCGCAGGCGCGCTATGCAATGGTGGTGTTTCCCACTTTCATGGTGCTGGCAACGGCAGGACGCCGCGCGAAGTTTGACCAAATGCTTCGCGTGGTCTTTCTGGTTTTGTTCGCGTTAATGACGGCCCTGTTCGCAGCACACTTCACGCTGGCGCTATCGTGAAGGGCAGAATTCAGGATTCAGAATTCAGAACTCAAAACGGTTTCAACCACTGACCACTGTTTTCTTACGGACTCCTGAGTCCTGAATTCTCATTACTTTGACCGCTATCTCCTGACTCCTGACTCCCGAGACATCGATGGGAAATTGAATTGTCGGCGAAACTACAAGACAATACTCACAGCCAAACTAATCCGGGACGACTGACTACTGACCGCTGCTCATGAGACTTGCTTACTTCAGCCCTCTGAATCCACAGCCCTCCGGTATTTCGGACTACAGCGAAGAACTCCTGCCCTATCTTGCGGCTGAAGCGGAGATCACCCTGTTCGTCGATGGCTTTGCTCCTGCAAACGCTGAGATAAGCGCGCAGTTTACCTATCACGACTACCGCCACGACCCGTCAGTTCTGAAAACGCTGAGCAGCTACGATGCGATCATCTATCACATGGGAAACGATCATCGCTATCACGCAGGAATGCTTGAAGTGATGCGCACGCATCCAGGCGTCGTCGTTTTCCATGACTTCGCGTTGCAGGATTTTTTCCTCGGGCTTTCTCAGGCCAGTGGACGCATAGAAATTTATCTGGAAGAGATTCTGGCCTGCGATGGCAAGCGCGCCACCCGCGCAGCCGCCGAAGCGCTGGAACGCGGCAGCACGCCGCCGCAGTTAGCTCAGCCGCTCCACTTCCCACTCAATTGCCAAATTGCTGGAAGCGCCGAAGGCATCATCGTTCATTCCGAGTGGGGTCGCGCCCGTTTCGCTTCGCTGGTGCCGAGCGTGCCGGTCACGCACATCAACATGCCGATCAAGTTCCTGCCCGAGGCCGGCGCCAGAAGTCAAACAACTAACACCGTACAAATCGCTAACTTCGGACTGATCACACCCGGCAAAGGTATCGAGCAGGCTCTGCGGGCTTTATCTGCGCTCAAGGCAGATCACAATTTTCACTACACGCTGGTAGGTGAACCAAATTCGTTTTTCGACGTGCGTGCATTAATACGCGAATACGACATGCAAGACCGCGTCACGATCACCGGACATGTGAGGCTGGACGAGTTTGAGCAGCGCATGGCCGCCACCGACATCGCGCTTAACCTGCGCGAACGCACCGTTGGCGAAACCTCAGCCAGTCTCTGTCGGATTATGGCTGCTGGCGTTCCGGCAATCGTTTTCAATGTCGGCGCTTTCGCGGAATTGCCTGGCGACGCGGTCGTTAAAATCGATCAGGACGAAAATGCCGCCGCGCTGCTGGAGGCTTATTTGCGCCGCCTAATCGAGGATGCAGACTTGCGCCGGCGCATTGGCGCAACCGCCCGTGAGTACATAGCCGAAAACCACGACATCGAAATGGGAGCAGCGCGTTACCTCGATTTTATTCGCCAAGTGATTGCACAACGCCCGCGCAAACAGTTTCTCCGGGGCATCGCTGATGAGATTTCGGCGCTTGGCGTGCAGGCAAACAGTGAAGCGCTCTTCCGGTCAGTCGCCGATGAACTCGCCGCCCTTGGACCACTTGGTGTGGGCAGCGCGGGCGTGCCGTCTACGCAGAGAAGCAATGGTTCAAACATCAGTGAGACTTCGGTCCGCAAAACTGCGAGGGGGAGTGTCGGCAACGGGGCCGGGACGTCAGCTCCTGGTCGGTTACCGAAACTCGAGGGCATCGACTACAAGCGCGCGGCACTCGCATACCCACGAATGCTCGATGCCGAACGCAGCCATTACCTGCGCACCAAGCCTTTCTACAATCTCGCCAACAAGCCGGACAAGCACCTTGGCGACGGCATGGATTCCGAAACTCATCGCCACTTCACTGACTTCGCCAACATGGCCAGCGTGCTCGCGCTGCCAGCCGGCGCGCGCATAATCGATGTCGGTTGTGGCTCGGGTTGGCTCAGCGAATATTTCGCGCGGCTCGGCTATGATGTAACCGGAATCGACATCAGCGACGAACTCATCGAGATGGCGCGCGATCGAGTTGCGCGGGTCCCTTACAAGGTTGATCACGAGACGTTCGTGCGTTGCCGATTTCTTACCCGGGATATTGAGTCGGCGCCGCTGGCTGAAAAGTTTGACGCCGTCGTCTGTTACGACTCGCTGCATCACTTCGAAGACGAACGAACGGTGTTTCGCAACTTGTCTGCGATGCTCAACGTGGGCGGGCTGCTGTTCATTCTCGAAGGTCACAAACCGTCAGCAGGTTCGGCAACTGAAGACGAGTTAACGGATGTCATGCGCGAATATGGAACGCTTGAGTCGCCGTTTAGCACCGAATACCTCCGCACCCTCCTCGATGAACACGGCCTGGCGGTGGTGGGCGACTACGTAAGCGTCAACGGACTCTTCGATCGCGAGATGTTGGATGACAATCGCTTGCCGCTGCACTCACTCGCGACCGATTACCATTACCTGACGTGTGTGAAGGTTGCTGATGACGCGCCAGCGTCAAGCGTACGTGACAGTAGGGACCCGGGAGAGCTTCGGGCTGAGTTTGCCCTGCGTGGTTCCCTGCCCCGACAGATTGAGCCAGGGGCTAAACTGGAAATTCCCCTCACGATCAGAAACGCGGGCGACACGCTTTGGTTAACCGGACAGACAGTGCGCCCCGGAGTCGTGATGCCCGGTGTTCGGGTGCTGGACGATCGCGGCGAAATTGTTAGCGAGCTTCATGGCCATCCGCTGCTGCCGCGCGCGCTCGCACCCGGGCAAACAATTGAGCTCGAGATGCAACTTACCGCGCCGGCACGACCCGGAAAGTACACCGTAAGGATCGATCTGGTAGATCAGCACGTTTGCTGGTTTGCAGAAAGAGGATCGCAGCCGCTCGTGTTCAATTTCGAAGTCAACGATCATTCGCTATAGAGACACAGCGCAAAACCAACAGTCGTGGTGGGATGAACCATTCAACGAGCCGGCGGAGTCGGCGGAAGCGTAAAGCCCAGGCCAGGCTCGTTGAGTGGGTCAAATAAGATTTTGCTCAGTCTCCCGGCTGGAACCAAACAATGACACGTGAAGAAATCCTTGCCGAGTTGCAGCGGCTCGAACCGTGGTTTCACCGAATCGATCTTGGCGATGGTCTGTATACCAAGACCGAGAGCGTGATGGGCGAGCCGGTCGACCATCCGTTTGGTCCCTGGCAGACGATTCAGAAACTGCTCCCGCCCGACCTCAGCGGCAAGACCGTGTTGGACGTCGGCTGCAACGCCGGCTTCTATGCGTTTGAGGCTAAACGCCGCGGCGCCACGCGCGTGCTTGGAGTTGACGGCCAACGCCAACACGTTCGCCAGGGACTGTTTGTGCGGCGGGTACTTGACCTCGATGTTGAATTTCGCCGGATGAACGTTTATGAACTCGGCCAGCGCGCGGTTGGCCAGTTTGATATCACCCTCGCACTCGGTCTGCTTTATCACCTGAAACATCCCATCCTCGCGCTGGAGAATCTTTATCAGGTAACGAAAGAATTGCTAATCATCGAAACAGCGATCATGCCGCCGGCGCGGACACCGGAATCTTTCATGCATCCGCTCGGCGAGCAACAGATGCTGCTGCATTCGCTGGCCTTTGTTGAGAATCCCAGTGGCGCGAAGGAGCAGGTCTTCAACTGGTTTCTGCCTGGCGTCGGGGCGTTGCAAGCGTTGCTGCGCAGTACTGGCTTCGCTGAAGTGGAGGTGGTGGAAACAAAGAATGAGCGGGCGATCGTTGTTTGCCGCAAGGCACCGGGCGCAAAATCGAGCGAAGACGAACTCAAGAACTTCATAGCCAAACTCCAACTCCTGGAAGCGCCAGACACTTGTCTGGCTTCCTCAGAATTAACGTTTAGTGTTCGCGTGGTCAATATTGGACTAGCCATCTGGCCCGCCGCAGGTGAGTCAGATGACAAAAAGGGCGTCGTCTCACTCGGCGCACACATATTGATGGCCGACGAACAGGAGGTTTCCTGGGACTATGGACGTGCGCCTTTGCCTTCGACCATGGGGCCAGGCTCAATTGCGAATATCGTCTTCAAAGTGGAGGCGCCACCGATTCCCGGCAAGTATATCGTGGAGTTCGACATGGTCGCCGAGCACATTTCCTGGTTCGAAGATCATGGCTTAGGCACGCTGCGACATGAGTTGGTAGTGGAATAATTTAGCCGCGGTCCACGCGGATTCGCGCGAATCTGAATGGGCAACCCGAATTTTTGATCCGCGTTATCCGGCTGATTTTTCGCTCACTTTTAATCGCGCACGGCAACAATCGTTGAGCGTTCTTCGAAGCGATCGCCATACATGTAGTAATACTTCGCCTGACTCACCTTCGCGATCTTGAACCCGAGCATTCCAAACACTTCGCGATAAACTCCGAGCGAGTAAGTCCACCAGGTGAAGTCGGCGTCAGGGTTACTGGCCAAAGATTCAAACCGCGCGATCCGTTCGTCCGTTTGCAGTAGTGGCGAGACGAGCACGATCGTCTCCTTCGTCAACCTCGCGATGGACGCGAGGGCCGTGATCTGATCGCTCAAGTGCTCCAGCACCGATCCGACAATCGCAACGTCAAACTGACCAAGCGCCTCGGGCAGGTGATAGATGTCGCCGTAGTAAACCTCTGCCTTCGAATTCAGCAGACGATGACAAAGCCAATAAGCGTTTTTCCATTGTTCGACTTCCGCGCCATACTGCCTGGCCCAGCGCTCGTGATCGGAATAGTAAAGTTTGTCTTTGAAAGGAAGGAATGTCTGCTGCCGCGCGTCGCTCATGTCAAACGAAAGTACACGCGTCGCTCCTTTTTTCTCCGCTTCGAAACTCAGAAACCCGGTGGCGGCGCCAATATCCAACACTGACTTTCCAGCCACCTCCACGCCACCAATGTACTCTTGAAATCTCCCGCGCAGATCCCAGTGCGCCGGCACTAAGCCAAACCCCGGCAACTCCATCGCGTGATAGAAAAAGCAATCTTCAAGCCGGTCGATAAAACGAGGCGGCTCGAGCTGCAGACCTTTTTTGGTGTCTTCACTCATGTTCAATCTGCCGGGCGCTTCTTTGGAGCGGCATCCTGATCCACAACAACAGCGCCACGAGCGTCAACAACGAAATCACCAAACCGATCAGGACAGACTTGGGTCGGTAAACAAACGTGACGAGATGATTCCCTGCGGGGAGTGCCACAGCGCGTTGATTGTAATTCACTCTGATCACCTCAACCGATTGTCCATCCACAAACGCGCGCCAACCCGGATAGTGATTCTCACTGAGCACCAGCAGCGCCGGCGCGGCGCTTTCCGTTTTCACTTCGACTTGGTTCGGTTCGTGACGCGTCACATCGGCCTTCCCGGGCGGCCCGGCTCCTTTCCCGAAATCAATGCCCGTACGAGCCTCAACCAGCGCTTTCTCAAGCGGGGTCCACGGCTCGCCGTTGGACGTTTTGCCTGCGCGGATGATGTCCAGTTCTTCAGCCTCGCTCCTTACCAGTTCACCTGTCGCAAGCCACGCGCGCGGCAGCGTGCGTGTGTTTTCGAAAATCGCTACTTTCCCGACCTCGCCAAGTCGCTGCCAGCGCGGAGAAGTTGCGACAATTTGCCCTTTCCGCAACGGCGGTACTTCCGCGCTCGTCGCCAGCTCTTTCCTAATCCATCCGCTGCTTAGTGGAAAAGCGCGTTCGCCATCGGAGAGCGTGAGCCGACTCAAACTCAACGTCAATTGCGGTGTGCCGGCTACTCGCACGACAGCTATCTCTCCACCATCTATGATCGTCTTGCCCGGTAGTGCAAAAGAGGAAACATAGGTGTGCGCTTCATACTTCGCCCGCGCGTCCTCGACCTGATAACTCGTCGCCACCGGCGCGCGCTGGTGTTTTATGCGCGACCGTATGTCCGGGCGATCGTAGGCCCACTCCGATGTGTGATCGCCGGCACGCAGTTCGAAGTTGAGAATTTGACCACCCGGTGCGTGTAAACGGAGGTGCGCGACGATTTCGTGATCCGGTACAGTTTCGGACCAGGCGAGATTGGTGAGCAAAGCAATGTGGTCAACTTCGACCGGGGGCAGAGTGAACGAAAGCTGCTCGCCCACAACGATGTCGGAGACGTTTAGATTTTCTGCGGTGAAACTTTGGCCGCCATAAACTTGCGTCGCCTCCGGAAACTCCGCGGCCGCGGCGGCTGGGCCAGTTGTCGTCGCCGCCGTCTCAGATCGCGCCAGCAAGTAACGAACGTTAAGCAAATCAATCTCGCGACTCTCGCTGTGTAAGGTGCGCTCGGCGTCCGTCAGATCGCCCCAAACTTTCATGTCGCCCGCGAGGCGGCTGTATCGAGCTAACCCGAAACCGTCGTAACCCGCGGCGTTTTCCACGCCCGACATCATGTAAATGTCCGGCTGAAGCGACGGTATCCAGGCGCCGGCGGGCGTGGGTGTCGAGACTGGGCCATTGGACCTATCGGGATCGAAGGGCTGGTCTTGAGTCAGAATCCGATAAGGTGCAGCGTCTTTTTCCGGCCCCGCCCGCTCCCGTAGAAACTTGACAGTCGCGGGCTCGCGCCACAACTCAAAATCAGATTTCGGACTGCCCACGCGCCAACCGCTTGACTGCCCCCACACGCACAAATCGAGCGCAATGACTACCAGCAACAACGCCAACGACCGGCGGCGTCCGCGCGCAAAAATCCAAAGTGCCCAGGCGCTGGCAACGGCCATGATGACGGGCAGGAACAACTCCGGCGCGCGCAGAATGCTGACCGGCCCGGTGCGTCCAAGGTGAAACATCGCGGGGCGGCCGACCGTTATCGCGAGGCAGGTCAGCACAAACAGAACTACGACGACGACCAGAACCCATCTGAGCGTCCGGGCGCGATCGCGCGCCTCGGAGATCGCGGTCAGCCCGCGACCCGCGAGCACCGCAAGGGCAAACTCAACTTCCATCAGGTGGCGCGCCGGCACGCGAAAAAGATTGAGTACCGGCACCGCGTAGATCAGTCTGTAGAGACCGAAAGGCGCATAGCGGCCAAGCGCAAGGGTGAGACCCACGAGCACTACAGCTCCCCAGAATTTCGTCCGCGCATCGCGCTTCAGCACGACGGCGAGCACCGCGAGAGCGAGCGTCGCCAGTCCGACATAGCCAACGTA
>JANLYH010000126.1:0-5746 GCA_031365545.1 Pyrinomonadaceae bacterium
CGCCTTACCGGCTGCGGGCTTTTCCTTTTCCTCTCCTGAGCCAGAATGAATGATGCCCTGGTCGTCAGGCTTTGCTGAAGAAGTCCCGGCGTTTGAGGTGTTAGCTGCACCGCCGGGCCGATCAAAGGACGACTTACAACCCGATCCGATCCCAATCAAGAGTAAAGTAGTGACGAAAAGCATTTTTGCTGGCAAAGACATAGTGATCCTCCAAGCTCGATAATTTAGCAGGTCTGTCGCTGAGGATTGTAACTTGATTTGAAGCCAGAAGAGTTCTCATTTAAGGTATTCGCCTTAACCCGAAACTCTTAATGAGGCCGGCCTAGTTGAGCATACCGCTTTCAATTAATCCCAGAATCCCCGCCATGGCGTTTGTTTGGCAGAATGGCTGGGGAATATTCAAGCGCATCTGGTCGTATCTCTCCTTCCGTTTTGTCGACTCTCCCAACATGAAGGTGTCAGCGTTTAGGCTCATCGCCGGCATTTTCCTGCTCGTACTGGTGTTGGTTCTGTCGGGGAAGCTAAGTATATTTCTCGATCACCGCATTGCCAAACGCACGCACATCAATCAAGGACTCCGTTACACGATTGCCCGACTGCTGAAATATTTACTGCTTACCGTCGGGGTCGTGGGCGTGTTGAAAGGGGCATTTGACCTTGATCTGACGTCAGTTGCCGTACTCTTTACCGCTCTCTCCGTCGGCATCGGCTTCGGCCTGCAGTACATTGCCGCGGACATCGCTTCGGGATTCATTCTGCTTTTCGAACGTCCCGTGCGCGTCGGCGATCGCATCACCATTGGCGAAGATGAGGGCGACGTGCAGAGTATCAAACTGCGAACGACGCTCCTCTACACTAATGATCGCATTGCTATCATTGTTCCGAATTCCAGGCTGGTTAGTCAGCGCGTCATCAACTGGTCTTACGGCGATCCGCGGGCACGGATAGCGATACCGATTAGCGTCGCCACCACTTCTGACGTAAACCTTGTAACCGAAACGCTCTTACTTGCCGCACAGGATGTCGAAAACGTATTGACTGATCCGCTGCCGAAAGTGCAGTTTCTGAAGTTTGGCGACTACACGCTCGATTTCCGTCTGCTCGTGTGGACGCGCCAGCCTAGCCGCCACCCGCAAATTAAGAGCGATATAAATTATCGCATCGAACGGCTATTCCGCGAGCGCCGAATTAAAATTCCTTCTCCCACTCAGGAGTTTCTTCTGCGTCAGGTGAATCGTTCAGGGGAAGAGAATGACTTACTCCCGGACGATCGTCGCGCTGAGGTTGATGAGCTCAACAGACGCTAACTCACAAGTTTTCAGTGCAGACAAGACGCTCATCACCAGGCAACAAGCAAACGCTCGGTAACGCAAAGCGTTGCCGGGAAGATACCGTCACAGCCCCGTTCCAACGAGCACGACCAAAGCTTCTTCGTCGCCAGTGCCAGGCTACCGCCGATCCAAATCGTGAATGGCGCGTGAAACTGAGCCGCCAGCATTGCGTAGCTGGAGAGCGGCGGTTACGCTAGCGCCACTGAGTGGCCGTTCATTCAGCCAAGCCGCAGTTAACAGCCTGGGAAGCCGAGGTCAGCAATTCAAATGCGTTCAGCTCGTTCGCTTAGTTCCGACCGTCCAGTAGTCGCCGATAAGCGCGCCGCAATTCTGCGCGCGGCTATTTGCGTTTTCGCCCGCAATGGATACTTCAGCTCCAAGGTTGCGGATATCGCCAGCGAAGCCGGGGTCGCGGACGGCACCGTCTATCTCTACTTCAAGAGCAAAGAAGAGATTCTTCATTCCATCTTTGACCGCGGCATGGAAGAGGCGATTGCCGCTGGACAGGAACAACTAAAACAAACGGATGACCCTAGAGAAAAGCTGCGCCGGATAGCGTTGCTCCATCTCGAGCGACTGGGCGCCGATCGCGATCTTGCCATTGTCTTTCAGGTGGAACTGCGCGGCTCAACCAAGTTTATGGAAGAATTTTCGGCGGCCGGCTTCGCTGAGTATCTAAAACTCATTCGTTCCACTCTTGAAGAGGGCCAACGCGCCGGCGTGTTTCGCCCGGAACTGAATGCGAAGGTAGTTGCCAAAATACTCTTTGGGGCGCTGGATGAAATGGCCACCAACTGGATTCTTTCAAAGCGCCGTTACAAGTTGGCGCCCATGGCCGATCAGGTGCTTGATATTTTTCTTAACGGGGTTAGCGCGAAGTGAATCAGACCACGGAAGCGCCAGCGATCAAAGCAGACTCCGAAGTGGAAGTGTCTCCACGCGTTCCCTTGCATGAGGAAGAGCCCGCTACGCTCGTCGAAGTATTCGAACAAGTCGCTCGTGTTCATCCCCGGCCCGATACGCTCAACTACAAACGTGACGGCCGCTGGGTTTCTATTTCCGCCGATGAGTGGTTGCAACGCGTGCGCTGGATTGCTGCTGGTCTTTGCTCATTGGGGCTGAAGCGCGGCGACCGCGTGGCAATTCTTTCAGAGAGCAGACCGGAATGGGTGTTGACGGATGCAGGTTGCATGTTTGCAACCGCGATCGACGTGCCAATCTATCCGACGCTCACACCGCCTCAGGTCCGTTACATCTTAAAAGACTCCGGCGCGCGCGTGCTGATCATCCAAAACGAAGAAAAATTTCTTCAGGTGCGCGAGGTTCTCGCCGAGTGTGAAGCGCTAGAGCAAATAGTCTTTTTTGAAAAGCCTCCCGGGGCAACACGGGGAATTTCTTTGGCCGAACTGGAAGAACGAGGGCGCCAGGTTGACGCGTCGCAGGTTGAACTCATTGACAAGGCCGCGCACGAAACCAAACCTGACGACCTGGCGACTATAATTTACACGTCTGGTACAACCGGCGAGCCCAAGGGTGTGATGCTCACGCATGAGAATCTCGTTTCAAATCTGATCGACTCCTCGAGCCACCTCAAGTTTGCCAATGACGATAGCGTGCTCTCGGTTTTGCCGCTGTCGCACGTGTTGGAGCGAATGGCCATGTACATGTATCTGTATCACGGCATGGCGACCTACTTTGGCGAATCACTCGACACGATTGGCCCGAATCTGCGCGAAGTAAAACCGACAATTTTTGTCGGCGTGCCGCGCATCTTCGAGAAAATCGTCGGGCGTGTGAAGGAGAAAACTGCGGAGCAAGGCCGGCTCAATATGGCGATCCTTAACTGGGCCTTCGTGGTGGGTAAAGACTACGCGAGACTGGCGACTAGCCATCAGAAGATTCCGGCCCTGCTCGAGTTGAAACGGAAGATTGCCGACAAGCTTATCTTTGCAAAAATGCGGAATGCCCTCGGTGGCAGGATTCGCCTGCTGGTATCGGGTGGCGCGGCCTTACCCGAAGATCTCGCGCTACTTTATATCGGCGCCGGACTGCCAATCGTGCAAGGCTACGGATTAACTGAGACTTCTCCGGTGATTACCGCGGGAATGATGGAAGACAATCGCGTTGGCACTGTCGGCAAGCCGATAAGAAATGTTGCGGTACGCATCGCCAGCGATGGTGAGATAGAAACTCGCGGCCCTAACGTAATGCGCGGCTATTACAACAAGCCGGAAGCAACTAGCGCCGTGTTTACTGCCGATGGCTGGTTCAAGACCGGTGACATCGGGACGATTGACGCAGACGGATTCCTGCGCATCACCGATCGCAAGAAAGAGCTATTCAAGACGTCGGGCGGCAAATACATCGCGCCCCAGCCAATCGAGCAGATGATCAAAGGCTCGAGCTTTGTCAGCCAGGTGGTGCTCGTCGGCAATGGTCGAAAGTTTCCGGCGGCGCTGATTGTGCCTGATTGGGAACGCGTCGAATCTTACGCGCAGTTGAAAGGCATCAAAGCGGCGAGCCATGCCGAACTTTGCAAACACCCGCGCATTATCGATCTCTTTGAACGCCAGATCGCCGGTCTCACAACCGACCTGGCCCAATATGAACGCGTGAAGAAGGTGGCGCTCCTGGAAAACGAACTTACTATTGACGGCGGCGAGTTAACGCCCACCTTGAAAGTAAAGAGGCGCGTAGTTGATGAGAAGTATCACGATACGATCGACGCACTTTACACGGAAGATTGAAAGCCGCAGACCTGGGGATCGCTCACGGAATCTTGACCGACGGGTGAATATGGAAGTGGTCCATAATTCTCTCCGCAGCGCCTCGAGCAGCCTGGTTCAAATAATAATCACCACCGGTGGATGTATTCGGAACTCTGACGCCCTTCGTCCGGTAAGCTTCGGGGAAGGTGCTTCCTGCAGTAACCTGCTTGGCGGTAACTGGCTCGAAGACCGCGTACTCAACATAAAGGCTGCTTGAGTCGGCATAGATACTGCTGCTACTTCCAAATTGGTTCTGACGGAGTTGGATCCAAACAACGTAAGCTTCCTTCTCAGTCTTTGCTTGCCGGATGGCTGTACCGCGCGACATGTCGCGAGATGATATTTGAGTCTTGACCGACCGGGAATCGTCAAGACGGTCAGCGCAACTGCGCAGCACACCGTCATAGACATAGAGTGAGACTCGGGAAAAATTCCCGTATTTGTCCAGTCCAAGAATGAATGTGAACCTGGGGCCCGTCTCAGCAGGTGTCGGTGTCGGAGTCGCTTCCGGAGTAGGAGAAGGTGTCGGTTCGGGTTTTCGGGCGCGTCTGCCTGACTGCGCGCCAATTCCCAGCGCACCGGTTGTTATGAGCGCCAAAAAGACGGCGACGCAAAAAGCGTTTGAAGCTGACGGGTGCTTTGGCATGTCGGAATTGGGGGAGACGAGTCGAGAGCATTGTAACACCGTGGCTGAGTAAACGAAGAGCTTGTTTGGTAAACTGAGGACTGTTTCAAACTCACCACATTTGGAGAAAACTGAAGCCGGTGTCTTCGCTGATAATTACGAAAGTTCGTGAGCAAGCGCGCGGAGTGCGCTCATTCGACCTCATGCCCGAGAGCGCCGCGGGCAGTCACGGCGTTCGGTTTACTCCGGGTCAGGTGGCCGTCTTGTCAGTCCCAGCAGAGGCGCCCGCCTATTTTGCATTTGCCAGCGCTCCCGAAGATGCGGAGTTGGAAGTGCTCGTCAAACAAAAAATAGGCGCCAGCAATTTGATCTTTGACATGAAAGCCGGCGAACGAATTGAGTTGTTGGAAATAGCCGGACACGGCTTTGCGCTCGACGAACAGAAAGGCAAGGACCTGGTGTTCGTGGCCATGGGGACCGGCGTTGCGCCTTTGCGCTCAGCCTTGCGTCATGTGTTGCAACGCCATGAGGAGTTTGGCCAGTTAGTGGTGCTCTATGGAGCGCGCACTCCCGACGACTTTTGTTATCGCGATGAAACGGACGGTTGGGAAGACGCAGGCGTAGAGTTGCGCCAGGTCATTTCCAGGCCCGACGGCCACGATTGGTCAGGCCCAACCGGCTACGTGCAGTCTTTGCTCGATCATGTGTTGCCCAATCTGCATTCGCCCATCGCGCTCATCTGCGGTTCGCTGGAGATGATGGAACAAACGCGCGATCGGCTCGGCCGGATGGGTTTCAAGCCGGACGAGATACTCACGAACTACTAAGAATCCCGTTCGGCTAGATTAGTATCACTTGTTGACGGCGACGTCACTGCCGGAAGAATGCAGAGGCCTTTACGACCTTGGCTCTGCCATAGCGCTCGATTGCCTTAAAGTCCGCCCAATTCTCGGTTACGACGGTGGCCCTCCATCGCCGAGCGCTCACAGCTATCAAGACATCGAGCGCCATGCGTTGCGATG
>JANLYH010000153.1:0-9733 GCA_031365545.1 Pyrinomonadaceae bacterium
TGGCGATTTCCGATTGCCAATTGAATTCTTTAAATCGGCAATCAGCAATCGGAAATTGGCAATTATCTGTCGATCTCTCCCAAAACAATATCCAGCGATCCGATAATTGCGACGATGTCGGCGACCATCGCACCACGCGCCATGTGCGGCAGCGCGGAGAGATTTACAAAGCTGGGGCCGCGGAAATGGACTCGCGCCGGCTTTGGTCCCCCGGTGGATTTTATGTAAACGCCGAGTTCGCCCTTCGAAGCTTCGATCGGGTGATAGACTTCGCCGGCCGGCACGTCGAAACCTTCCGCGACGATCAGGAAGTGGTGAATCAACGCATCCATGTGCGTCTTCATCGCTTCCCGATCCGGCAGGACGACTTTCGGATCATCAGCTTTCACCGGCCCGGGCTTTAGTCTGCTGAGCGCCTGAGCGACGATCTTGTGCGACTCTTTCAGTTCGCGCATGCGCACCTGATAACGTGCCCAAACATCGCAGTCAGTTTCGATCGGTACTTCAAAATCATATTTCTCATATCCGGTATAGGGATTGGCGCGGCGAACGTCGAGGTCGACACCGCTGCCCCGCAGGCAGGGACCGGAAAGGCCCCAATCGATCGCATCTTCCGCCTTGATTACGCCAACGCCCTGAGTTCGTTTTTGAAAAATGCGATTCCCAGTAAGCAGCGTGTGAAATTCCGCCACTGACTTCAGAAAACCATCTTGAAACTGTTGCACGCGCCGCTCGAAACCGGAAGGCAAGTCCATCATCAAACCGCCAATGCGGAAATACGACGGAGTCAAACGGCCACCCGAAGCAGCCTCGATCAGATTCAGAATCTTTTCGCGTTCGCGGAAGCAGTAGAAAAATACGGTCATGGCGCCGATATCGAGTGCATGTGTGGCCAACCAAACGAGGTGCGAAGCGATGCGCTGGAGTTCACACATCAATACTCTGATTGTTTGCGCCCGCTCAGGAATCTCCATGCCCAGGAGTTTTTCAACCGCCATGACGTAGGCGAGGTTGTTACCAAGCGGGTTCAGGTAATCCATGCGGTCGGTAATAACAATGCCCTGCTGATACTTTTTGTATTCAAAGAGCTTCTCCATCCCGGTATGGAGGTAGCCAATGTCGGGCGTCGCCTTTACCACCGATTCACCGTCGAGCACCAACTCGAGACGCAGCACGCCGTGTGTGGACGGATGCTGGGGACCCATTGAGATCGTCATCTGCGTGTCGAGCGGTCGATCAACGATCTCGAACTGCGGTGGAATGTTTACTGCGCTCATAAGTTTCGAGTTTCGAGTTTCGAGTTTCGAGTTCCGATGGACTAACTTGGAACTCGGAACTAGAAACTAGAGACTATTTCAGCGAATACGGCTCGTAGCCGCGCAAAGGAAAATCCTTGCGCAACGAGTAACCCTGCCAATCATCGGGTAAAAGAATCCGGCGCAAGTCCGGATGCCCGTCAAAGACAACGCCAAAGAGGTCAAACGTCTCCCGCTCATGCCAGTTGGCTGTGCGCCACACTCCGGTGACGGTAGGCACGTGGACGTTGTTTTCGTTCAGCACTACCTTCAACCGCAGCCGGTGATGTTTTATGGTAGAGAACAGGTGGTAATTGACTTCAAAGCGCGGCTCTTCCTCGACCCCGCGGTCAACGCCGCAGAGGTCCGCCAGAAAATCAAATCTGGCATCCGGATCGGCTTTTAGAAAAGCGCAGACGTTAACAATTTCAGCGGCCGGTACAATCGCGGTCACTTCGCCGAACGCCTCGACAACATCGGTGATCCACGTTTCGTGCGCACGCTGTAACGCCGTCACCAATAGGGACGGCGTCGATATCTGATCTTGACTTATTGCTGGCTCCGCCAACTTTGTCTGACTATTTTCCCCAGTGGTCATGAAGCAATCGAGTCTTACTAATTATGATGAGCGCCGTCGCTCGTGTTTGGAGGCGATGGAATACGGTCGCGTCGCACTGGGGGCCTGCTGCATCGTCGAACCATCAGTGATTGGCAAAGTTCCGGGAACTGTCGCGGTGCGCGCTTCTGCTTCCGAAATGTCTTTCCGATCACGCGACGACTCCTTCATTACCTTGTCCTGCAACATCATTACCGCGTGAATGAGCATCTCGGGACGCGGCGGGCAACCGGGAATGTAAACGTCGACCGGCACGATCTTGTCGACTCCCTGCACAATCGCGTAGTTATCAAATACGCCACCCGAGGTCGCACAAGCGCCCATTGAGATAACCCACTTGGGCTCGGGCATCTGATCGTAAATGCGGCGCAATACCGGCGCCATCTTTCGGGAAACGCGGCCGGAGACAATCATCACGTCCGCCTGCCGCGGGCTGGCGCGAAACACTTCTGAGCCAAACCGGGCCAGGTCGTTGCGCGACGAGGTCGCGTTCATCATCTCGATGGCACAGCAAGCCAAACCAAAAGTAGCCGGCCATAGCGACGACTTGCGCGCCCAGTTGATGAGCGAATCAAGCCGCGTGGTCAGCACTTCCGGCAGAGCTTCGGCAATTATGTTCTCGAGTCCCATTAAAATCCTTAGCGCAATTTCTTTAGGCCGCCGTTCGCGTTTGCCGTTGCCGGCCTTCTACATCAGACAACAGTCTGGCCTCGGCTTCCGCCTCGCGCCGCGCGGTTTCACCCCAATCAAACGCGCCCTTCTTGACCACATATACATAACCCACCAGGAGCAACGCCACAAAAACCATCATTTCCACGTAGACAAGCGTGCGCATTCCATAAGCAGGGCTGGCGAGAGTTTTGAATACAACGGCCCAGGGCACCAGGAAAATCACTTCGATGTCGAAGAGGATGAAAATCATCGCGATCAAATAAAACTTGACGGAGAAGCGTTCGCGGGCGGTCCCAACCGGATCCTTACCACATTCGTAAGGCATCATCTTCGTACGGGTATGTTTTCGCTGACCGATAAATTGCGAGAGCACGATGTTGCCGACCGCAAAGCCGCCGGCAACGACGAAGATGAGCAGGATGGGCAAATAGTCGTAGAGACGAAAATCCATTATTGGTTGCGTGCTGCTTCCGGTACGCCCGGCGCGCTTCTGACGTCAGCAAGCGACGCCCCTGGCGCATCCGTCGAACCTACTCGAATCACTCGAGTGCGCGTTAGCTTGAGAATCATTGTACAAGCCGAATCGTAGTCGAAGTGATCTGGGGTGTCAAGCAACCTACTCTGCGAGAATCGCACAAACAAAATCATAATTGACCCTGCAAAAATGGCTGTGTTAACTTCGATTGAGCTTCAGGAATCTTGCCTGACTAAGAGCTGCCAAAACTTCTGACTTCCGTTGTTTCAAGATTGTGATCACCGGCTTCAATACTGACATCGAATACGACGGGGTTGTCTATCACGTGCAAACGGAAGACAAGGGCCTCGCGTCACCCCTAATCTTGTCGCTCGTCTACGCCGGCGGTGCGATTTTAGCGGCCAAACGGTCGCGCTATGAGGACCTCATTGAGATTGGTTTCAGCGAAGAGGTTTTGACGCAACGCTTGCAGCGGCAACATCGCTTGATCTGTGCTGCGATCAATGCTGGTCGTATCGAAGAGTTAAAGCGAATGGGCGCAAAGTCTCCGGAGGAACCAATCGGTGACGCCATCGTCTCCGAGGTCGAAGCCACTGAGGAACAACCATTGAATCGCGACACCGCGCCCTTGGAAGTTCCGGCTGCAGCGCAGCTTGAAGACGCGGCGGACTCTCAAGCGTCCGCTTACACGGTTCATGATTCACGGCGAGAGGCGACTGAAGGTGAAGTGGCGCAACCCGACGGCGTTCTGACCCTCACGATTCTGGACGACGTTGAGTTTTACGCCGGAGACGCGCTCACTATCCGCATTCGGTTGGAGGAGCGATCCGGAGGCAAGCAAAAGCCGTTGGGGAGCGTGCCCGTGTCGGTCAAGGTGTTAGGCACAGCTTTTCGGCCGCAAATATATTCGGTCAAGACCGAACGCGACGGCACTACCGCGGTCGCCGTGGTAATGCCCACCTTCTCCTCGGGGAGAGCTGCTGTCGTGGTTCGCGCTGAGGTTAAGGGTAAGACGATTGAAGTCCGCCGCGTGGTTCAGCCCGCCGAGTGAGGTCGGAAATTTGTGCGCATTCAGGTTAATGGCGAAGATCGCGACGTCGAACAAAATATTTCCCTGCCGGAACTGGTCACCGCTTTAAGTCTCAAGCCCGAACAGATTGCTATTGAGATTAATCACGCGGTAGTGCGCCGAGCGCATTGGACGGGCGTCGTCCTTCAGGCCGATGACGTGATTGAGATTGTTCATTTTGTCGGCGGGGGCTGAACCAGAAGGCAGGGACAGTAGGCAGACGCCAGCGCGCGGAATATAATTGATTCATGTCAACACCAGCAGTAGCTCCTTCTGAAAAGTTTGAGATTGGCGGTCGCGCATTTACGTCGCGGCTAATCATTGGCACAGGGAAGTATCGAAGTTTCGCTGAAATGAAGGCCGCGCATCGGGCTTCAGGCGCTGAGATGGTAACGGTTGCAGTCCGGCGCGTGCCGCTTGATCGTAGCAGCGAATCCTTTCTCGATCATCTTGACCCGGCCCTCGCCATCCTTCCCAACACCGCCGGTTGTTACAGCGCCGCGGAAGCGATTCGCACCGCGCGGCTCGCCCGTGAGGCTTTGGGAACCGATCTGATCAAGCTGGAGGTAATCGGCGACGAGACCACGCTGTTTCCCGACAACGAACAAACGCTGGAAGCGGCGCGCGTCCTGGCTCGTGAAGGCTTCATAGTTTTACCTTACTTCACGGACGACCTGATCATGGCGAAGAAACTGCTGGACGCCGGCTGTCCGGCGGTGATGCCGTTAGCTGCTCCTATCGGTTCGGGCCTGGGTATTCAAAACCCGGCGAACCTGCGCATCATGCGTGAGCAGCTTCCGAATGCGACGATAATCGTAGACGCCGGCGTGGGCACAGCGAGCGATGCGGCGATTGCGATGGAACTTGGCGCGGATGCGGTCTTGATGAACACGGCCATCGCTGAAGCGACTGATTCTGCAAAGATGGCTGAAGCGATGAAGCTGGCCATCCAGGCAGGAAGATTAGCCTACCTTGCCGGTCGTATGTCGAAGCGGCTTTATGCCAGCGCCTCGAGTCCACTGGGCGGTGTGCTTCGCTAGCTTCCGGCGAGGATAGGTATTTCCTGTCTGTCCTCTTTTCCGATTTCTGGCTGCCCACACCAGGACAGGCAAGAATGCCTGTCCTACTTAATCTTCGGACAATTTCAGTTCAACCCGTTCCTCTTCGCGCATCACCCGCTCGCCTAATTTGGTGATCGAGATAGTCGGATATGAGCCCGGCTTGACGCGCATACAACGCGCCCCGCACAACGCCTCGATGTAAAGCAGGATATCTTCTTGCCGCATGTCTTTCAGTAGGCCGTAGGTTGACAGCTCGTTCAAGTGCGCTTGCATTACGTTCTTGGCGGCGGAACCCCGAAGCGTGGCCGCGAGCATGGTCTTTCCAAACCTGCCTTTCATCCGCGAAGCGCACGCCAGAATTTTGCGCACGCGCAGAAGTTCAGCGTCAGTTAAGGGTCGAGGCGCGGAAGGTTCCGAGCCAGCAAGGTGGTGGGGAGTATCTGCGCGCTCCTCACCCACGGAATCAGAACTTTTCCCGGCGCAGTTGCCGCAGGTGCCACATTGGCGCGCATGATGCCGATCGCCAAAGTAGTCCAATATCTGCGCGCGATAACAATATTCCGTGTAACAAAACTCGATCATCTCACGTAGCTTGCGACGCTCCTGGGCAGCGCGGCGTTCGCTATCGCCGGGCGTGAGGCGCAGTTTTGTCTCAGGCACGTTGTCGAGCATGAGGATCGCACGCGTACCACGGCCTGGTTTCTCTCTGGTTGACTTTGTCGCAGCAGCGCTGGGCGAGACGCCAACATTCGCAGCGTTCATCTCCCAGGGTGGGTTCCCCGCGGTTCCGGTAGCAGCAAAGTTTTTGGAGTTAGCAACTCTTTGTATGTGACCGGCGCGTTCGAGCAGATAAAGAGACGACTGAATGGACATCTCGTTACGGACTCCCGCTCGCTTGGCGATCTCTGAGGCAGAAAGTTCGATGCGTTTCAGCCCGGTGGCCACCAGTGCCTGGTAAACATCGCGAACGGTTTCGGTGCTGGGGTATGAACCCTCGATGAAAAAGTCGTGAGTGTTCTTATCAGCGTAATTAAAGAGCAAGACGCAGGACGACGGCTGACCATCGCGGCCGGCTCGTCCAATTTCCTGATAGTACGCTTCGATGGATCCCGGCATTTGATAGTGGGCAACGAAGCGTATGTCTGGCTTGTCGATACCCATACCGAACGCGTTGGTTGCCACAATCATTTGCGTACGGCCACTCATAAAGTCTTCCTGCGCCCTTACGCGCAGTCCGTCTCCCATGCCGGCATGGTAGGCGGACACGCCCAGTCCTTGTCCTTGCAATTGCAGCGTCACCTGCTCCACCGCTTTGCGCGTTGCGGCGTAGACGATTCCCGAGCCCTGGTGCTTTTTGGCGAGGCGTTTGATGCGGGCTACCTTTTCGCGTTCTTTTTCGGTATGCACGACGTCGATCGTCAGGTTAGGCCGATCGAAGCCGCTGACAAACGTTTCGGGTTTGGCGAGGCCCAGTTGTTGGATGATGTCGGAGCGAACGTAAGGGGTGGCAGTAGCGGTGAGAGCAAGTGTTTGCGCGCGGCGCCCAGCGCCGTTGAGAGCCTGGACCACCGTCTTCAAGCGCAGGTAGTCAGGACGGAAGTCGTGACCCCAGGTTGAGATACAATGCGCTTCATCCACCGCGAAGAGCGAAACGCTGATTGACTGCAACGCCTCCAGGAAGCGGCTGCTGCGGAAGCGTTCGGGAGCGACATAGACAAGCTTGAATTCGCCTTTCCGCAGCGCCTCAATTCGCGACCACTGCTCCCGTTCGGGCAGGGAACTGTTGATGAAGGTCGCCGGGAGGTCGCGAGCTCGTAGTGCGTCTACCTGGTCCTTCATTAGAGCGATTAGGGGTGAGACAACCAGGGTGGCTCCCTCAAGCATCAGCGCCGGCAGTTGGTAGCACAGAGACTTGCCGCTGCCGGTGGGCATTACGACGACCGCATCTTTGCCCGCAAGGATTGCTGCGATCACTTCGCCTTGACCTTCACGGAAGTCGGTGAATCCGAAGTGCTCATGCAACGAGCTGAGGGCGTCGGCAAGGGAATCCATCGGCCGGAGTTTAGGGGTTCGAATCCTGGGTAGCAAGTTTCAATGTGAGCAGCAATCCGGGACAACTTGCAAGCAGTTTGGTATTTAAGTGTCCGGGGTGAGGGTTCAAAAGCGAGGGCGGGACAAGAACGTGCGCTCGGCGCTAAAAACAGTTAACCCCCGGTTCTCCTGATTGGGTGCGCTTCCGTATTGAAGATCACTTTTTCAAATCTTAACCTCCGGCGTGGCGCGAATAGCAGGTAGAAATATTTGAACGTCTCGGCGAAGAGAAAGCTCGGCATCGAGTCAGACTTCTCTTTGGTCGTTACATTGCGGAGCGCCGCGTAGCCCTCGTCGGTGCGGCAGTATTTGACGAAGTCACGAAATAGCTGTGCGCCCATCACCAGGTATTTCCGATCTCCAGTGTAGTGATAAAGATAATAAGTCGATTCGACAATCTCCGGGCGCAGCGGATACCCGGGATACGTGACCGTCATCGATTGATAGTCAATCTCTTCCGGCTCAATACCGTTTAATTTCCACATCTTGAACGACGACTCCTGCAAGCGCTGCGCTCGCCTCAGATCACCTGACAGAGCAAGCACGGCCGGAAAAAATGCGTCGAGAGCGCCGTAGGTCGAGGCAGTCCGCTTGCCGGTGTTCATGTCGGCATGGCCATACCACAGCTCGGCGCTGCCCTCGCTTCGGTAAATCTCAGCAGGCAGATATTTGTTTATGGCCTCGATACTATCGAGCCACATCCGTTTGCAATCCTGATCGTCGAACAGCAACCAACACTTCAGGAGATACTCGTAGTAACTGTCGATTGCCCCACTAATGTGACTGTCGCTGTTAATCCAGGCGCCCGTCTCGACGTTTATTTTTTCACCGACCAGACCGAGAGGTGAGCGGCGCTTGTAAGTTTCAACCAAAGCGCGTTTTGCTTTGTCGAAGAAAATGGGTTTGTTGGTAAGTTTACTCAGCGTGCCAAACTCAATTAGCAACGTCCCTGTTTCGGCTGGGTTGCTTTCGGCGTCACGTACTGCGCCAGTCTTTAAATTGACGAATCTGTAGGGCATGCCAGTCGGGGAATTGAAAACCGGCAGTAAACGGTTGCCCAGATCTTCCGCGAGCACCAGCAAGCGCCGGTCGCCGGTGAGTTGGTAGGCGGAAAGCAATCCGCCTAACAATCGGATCGTAACTTCGAAGTTCTGAACCGAGATGTCTTTATCAAACGAAAGATGCGCGACAATATATTCCTTCGTGGTTGCTGCCTCGTTTCTCAATCCCATCAGCAACATCGTATCGAGCGCATCGACGGGCGTCATGAGCAGTGGCTCGGCATACCAGTCGTGATAGGTCTTGCTGAGCGGCTTCAGATCATCATGGCCCCACGCGTATTTCCTGTAGCCGTTCCAGGCGTGGAGAAATTCCGTGCGGACTTCTGACGCTTGGTCTTTTTTGGCTGCCTGCGGGTAAACAAAAGATGGACACGCTAAGAAGCAAATCAGTAGCGGCGTGATAAACGCTGACGCTCGGCAAAAATGATAACTGCGAATGTTCACTTATCAGGCTCCGAACTCCAGCCGATCTTCAAATTGAATTGCTTTACCAAACTTGTCCCAGGTTGTACCCTGTGGGGCAGTTCTGGCCTGGCCATTCTCACACTAACGGAGGAACCCAATGAAAATATATCAGCTGCTTATGGTCACGTTCATTGCCTCAGTTTCGGCAACAGTCGCATCCGCGAAACTTCCAACTTCGGTGCCCACACCGACGCCGGTTCAAATACAAATTCCCCAAAGCCAAAACGTGGGACCATTACCTACGTCGACGCCAATGGCCATGGTGCCCAACGATAGGTTGCCAAAGGCGACAGTGGCCTCAGACCGTCTGCCGACTGCGATGATACCCGCCTCAGAAGACTTATTCAGGGCAACGATGAGTTCGCCCGACGATCGCGTGGTTATGTTACGACAGCAAGCGGCCAAGCTGTTAGACGACATCCGCATTAAGAACTTCCGCCTGATGATGGAGGGGCTCTCAGGCATCCTCTCATATACGCCAGACCCGAGCGGAGCGACACCCGTCTCTGAAGAGATGTGGAACGACATCAGGCATTTGGTCCGCCAATACTATGAGATCATCGCTGAGATTGAACGTTACACTGGCGAACATGCTGACGCTGATCAGCGATTGCAATCGCGACTTGATAACTTGAGGAACGAGTCGCCTAATTACAGCATGAGGATAAGTAATCACACCGATAACGTACCCCTTCCGCAAGGCCCAATTGGTCCTCAGTGTCACGACGAAACATCCTTTCCAATTACTAAAATTCTGGTAGATGCGGGATTCGATGAACGGGGCAATCCTAAACGAGAATGGCACTATGACGTAGTGAAGCAGACACGAAGAGTCTGTCAATAGTCTTCCCGTCGCGCCGCCGGTCTCTCTAAGGACATAGCTTTGGAGTCGTTGCCGTGTTGCGCGCGACTGGAGCGGTCGTCGGAT
>JANLYH010000155.1:0-10480 GCA_031365545.1 Pyrinomonadaceae bacterium
GCACCTCCGCATAAACACGGAACCGGGAGAGTAGCGACCGTCCCGGTCCCACCCTACACCAGGTTAGGGCTAGACGGATCCGGTCGCTACTCTATATATGAAAGGGCGCCCCAGCGGTGGTAGCTTGGAGTTGTTCTACGACTTCAAGTTTGCAACCGAAGGAGAGCCCTATGAAAACGTATTATGTGGGCATGGACGTGCATCGAGCAAGCATTGTGATTGTGGTACTGAATGGCGCCGGCAAAGTAGTGATGCAATCAGTGATTGAGACTGGAGCAGAGCGGGTGCGTGGTTATCTGAAGCAGCTGCGCGGGAAAGTGTCTGTGACGTTTGAAGAGGGGACGCAAGCGAACTGGCTGCATGAGATAGTGCGACCGTTGGTAACGGAAGTAGTGGTCTGTGATCCGCGGCACAACAAACTAATGCAAAGCGGTAACAAGAGCGATCGGGTAGATGCGCTGAAACTGGCGGAGTTATTACGCAACGGGGCGCTGCAGGCGGTCTACCATGGGGACAACGGCGTGCGGACGTTGAAGGAATTGGTTCGCACTTACGACTGCCTGGTGAGCGATACGACCCGAGTGATGAATCGACTGAAGGCCATCTATCGGGGCCGCGCAATCGGCTGCGCGGGTCATGATATCTACCGTCAGGATCGCCGAGAGCAATGGCTCGAGAAGTTGCAGGAGCGCGGGGCTAAACAGCGGGCCAGCTTCTTGTATCAGCAATTGGGGGCGTTAAAGCCATTGCGCCACGAAGCGAAACGGCTGATGGTGCAGGAAGCGCGGCGACAGCGGGCCTATCCCTGGCTGCTGAGTGTGCCGCAGTTTGGTTCGGTGAGCGTGGCGCAGCTGCTGGCCATAGTCAGCACCCCGCATCGGTTTCGCAGCAAGCGACAGTTCTGGACCTACATCGGGCTGGCGGTGGTGACGCGCACAACTGCTGACCATGAAGTAGTGAACGGGGTGTTGCGTCGCAGTCACCGACCGGTGGCAACGCGGGGCTTGAATCGCAATCACAACCACCTGCTGAAGCGAGTCTTCAAGAACGCGGCCAGTGGCGCCTGCCATAGTGGTCCGTTCAAAGCAGCGTATGACCGGCGCGTGGCGCAAGGGATGGTGCCCAGTTTGGCGCGCTTAACTATAGCGCGACAGTTGGCGGCGACCACTTTAGCGCTGTGGAAACGCGGCGAGCAGTTCAATCCCGAAAGGATGAAGCAGCAGACGGCTTAAGGACGAACTTACAAAGCTCGCCGCAGTGAGTTTGATGATTGAGGCGCGCCGCCGGGCTGAACCGTTTAGCCTTTGTGTGCCAGATACAGGGGTCGTGGGTGAGTATCAAGGGAGCCGATGTCCCGGCAACTGCTGAGGACCAGTCGCTACTATATGCCCCCACGCATAACCAGAAATAGTCATAGGCCCAGCGCCAGCGGGGGGCTGGAGTCACAAATAGAACCATGGTTGGCAGTTTCAGGAACTGACCACTCAACGACTATTCAAATCGGGCCCAAACAAGGCAGCCACAAAACGGTCAACAAGCGGTGTGCTGATGAACGTTGAGCAACTTCGCGAGGGTTGAGTGGCTAGCTGCCAGGAACTTTCGGCGGCTTAGTGAAAGCTTTTTCTTGACAGCCCTTTCATAGAACGGCTCCCGGTTCTGTGTTTGTCTACTCTTACTGGTCTTCTTGAGACTTATGGTAGCGGGTTTTACGATCGACGAGGAGTTGGACACCGCCGATGGCGAGTGCGCCGATGAGGAGCATGTGAACGTAACCGCCCTTATGCAGGATAAACTTCAGAATAAACCAAAGTATCATTAGTCCAGTAAAAACACGCCACATATGAATACCCTTTTAACGAACTCTGGGACTGGATTTGGTAAACAGGAGCGCCGGCGCCAATTTCGTTCGCGTCTTCCGATTCTGAATTTTTACACTTGTGACAACCCCGCCCGAAACGAAAAATTTTATCGGTAAAGAAAAATCACTTAACAGTGGTTCGACCGGAAGCACCCGCCAATAGTAATAGCCGGGAGCCAGCTCGCTCGCAACGTAGCGCTCGCCAACTATCCGTTTATCCAAAAACACATTTTGAAAGTTTTTATCAGCCGCTATCTGCAAGCGATACTCCCTAGCAGCCTTTTGCTTGCTCCATTGAATCGTGACTGGGAAAACAAGTTCGCGGCCTTCCGGTTGTTGCGCCTTCAGGCTCAGGAACACACCAGGCGCAAGCAGCAGGGCAGCGGGAGCGATGAGTCGCAATAAGAGCAATCGAGCTGACTTGATTTTTGGCGAGACTAATGACACTGGAAATATTTGGACTAAGGAGCTTCGTTTAGTTTGTATCCAACGCCACGAACGGTCAGCACGTAGCGTGGATTCTTGGGATCTGTTTCCAGTTTTTTCCGCAGGCGATTGATGTGCGGATCAATATTGCGCTGATAACCTTCATACTCCGTGCTCCAAACTCGGTCAAGCAAGTTATTGCGAGACCAGGCACGTCCCGGTTCTGACGCCAACAACTCGAGAATTTGGAACTCCAGCGGCGTAAGATCGATACGCGTGCCTTCCCTGATCACTTCATGACGGCGCTTGTCGATTACGAGACTCCCGACCTGCACGCGATCTGCGTCTGCCGAGGGCTGGACGCTGCTGCTACGTCGCAGCAAAGCTTCGACCCGATACTCAAGCTCGCGCGGACTAAAAGGCTTGGCAAGATAATCGTCCGCACCGGCTTCGTATCCCGCCACTTTGTAGTCAAGCGCATCATGAGCGGTTAAGAACATCGCGGGGGTTTGCACGCCCCGCTCGCGCACTCGTTTCAGTAGTTCGAAGCCGGAAATGCCGGGCATCGAAACGTCGAATATAAAACAATCAAATCCACCGGTTGTAGCCGGCTCCAACGCAGCTGCCCCGCTTTCGCGCTCCTCTACCTGAAAGCCAAGCCGGCGAAAGTATTCCGCCAGAAGCAGCCGCATGTCAGCGTCGTCATCGACGATCAGGAGTCGCTTGCCCGCGTACTTGCTCGCACCTTGTGATGGCTGTCCCAAGCTTTATGGTCCTTGATAGTGATTGGGGAATATCGTGAAGGAGTATAGCTTAGTTTCGATAGTGGGGGCTAAGGAAAGCTCAAACGGGTACTGGTTCACTTTGTATTAACGAACCTTGCAGACTGTGAGAGGGAAACAAAACCAGAGAGCAGCTCCGCGTAATACTGCACAGCACCCCTCAAACGGCCTTTAGAGGAACAGACTAACGGCGACGACCGCAAATCCCTCCGCCTTGACGCAGTCGCGCGCCGGTACGTATAGTTCCCTTCTAGTTTTTCAGCCGTCTTTTTGACCTTTCCACACTGATCACGAGGCTTTCGCTTTGATATGCGTGAGTTCGGTTCGTCAAGTGCTTCCAACTGCTGATGCGCGATCTAAAGAGACTCCTTCGATACATCAAGCCTCACTGGGAAACGTTTGCTCTAGCAACGTTTGCGATGTTCCTGGTGGGCCTGCTCGAAATTGCGATCGGCTCGCTCATTGTTCCCATCTTTGATCAGGCACTAACCAAAGGCAGCGGACAACGCACGCAAACTCTCTTCGGCCTGCAACATCTCATCCCCGACTCCGGCCTAGCCGCATGGAAAACTATATCGCTGTTGCTGCTCGCTTTCACTCTGGCCAAAGGCGTAGCCGAGTATTTTTCAACTTTCCTGATGGCCCGGATCGGCCAATCTGCCGTACTCAAACTGCGACAGGATCTCTACCGGCACTTGCTCAATCAGTCAGCGAGTTTTTTTGAGCGCCACCGCACAAACTATCTGGTCTCGCGTTTGGTAACGAGTGCAGCGGCGATTGAGGTGTCGGTGACGAGCACCCTGCGCGATATGCTGCGCGAGAGTTTCACCTTGATCGCATTTCTCTCCGCTTCCTTCTACTACAGTTGGCGGCTAACTCTCGGGTCGCTTCTGATCGCTCCCGTGGTGGCGATTCTTACCGCTCGTTTCGGCACGGCGCTGCGCAACCTTTCGCGCGAGAGTTTCGAAGGCAACAAGGAACTGACTGATACGGCGCAGGAAGCGCTATCAAATCAAACTATCGTGAAGGCATATCGTGGCGAGACACGCGAAGAAGCTCGCTTCACCACCGTGGCGCAGCGAATAGTTCATGCAAACTTAAGGACGGCGAGAATCTCCGGCTTTGCGCCGCCGACCATTGAGATGATTGGCGTCGTCTTCATCGTCTTTCTGCTGTTCTTTGGTCAGCGGGAAATCGTTTCGGCTCGTATGAACGCCGCCCAGTTTGTGACCTTTCTCTTTTTTCTATTTCGCAGCTACGACCCCATGCGAAAACTATCGCGGCTGCAAAACAGCATGGAACAGGCGATGGCGGCGGCCCATCACGTTTGGGAGGTCATGGACGAACATGCCGAGCTCGTAGAAAAGAAAGACGCGCGCGATCTGCCGACGCTGGCGCGAGGGATTGAACTTAAGAATGTCTCCTTTGGCTATGCAAACGAAGAGCGATCGGTGCTGCGTGATGTAAGCCTGGAGATTCCAGCCGGGTCGATGGTAGCGCTGGTTGGCGAATCGGGCGGCGGGAAGTCTACTCTTACAAAACTTTTGCCGCGCTTTCATGATCCGGTCTCCGGCGGCGTCTTTTGGGATGGCATCGACCTGCGCGAGGCTAAGATATCCAGCTTGCGCGGGCAGATCGCTCTGGTCACTCAGGAGACCGTCCTCTTCAACGATACCGTGCGTCACAATATTGCCTATGGAAAACCCGCTGCTACTCAGGCGGAGATCGAAGAGGCGGCGCGCATCGCCTTCGCGCACGACTTCATTATGGAGTTGCCGCACAAGTATGAAACTATCGTTGGCGAGCGCGGCATCTTTCTATCGGGCGGGCAGCGACAGCGACTGGCAATTGCGCGGTCCCTCTTGGTCGATGCGCCCGTCTTGATTCTGGACGAAGCCACCTCCGCCCTTGACGCAGAATCGGAGCGGTTCGTGCAGCAAGCAATCGCGAACCTGGTCCGTAACCGCACCACGGTCGTTATCGCGCACCGCCTGTCAACGATTCGTCGCGCCAATACTATTGTGGTGATGGAAAGCGGCCGCATAACTGAAACCGGAACTCATGCAGAGTTGTTGGCCAAGGGCGGCCAGTATCGAAAGCTATATGAATTACAGTTTGCCGATGAAGAGGAAGAAGTGATTATTGGTCAGTAGTCAGTTGTCTATGGACCGCTGCGACGATCGATAATGACTGCCGGCAACGAACAACGCACTACGAGCAACTGACAAAGCCTATGAAATCAATGACCGGATATGGACGCGGATCGGCGGCTGGCGAAGACTTCGCAGTCTCTGTCGATCTAAAGACCGTTAACAATCGCTTCCTCGACGTTCACTTGCGTCTCAGTGGCGAGCTCAACTCACTCGAGCCAATCATCAAGCGGCAGATTGGCGCACGCCTCTCTCGTGGACGAGTCGACGTGAGTATCAACTTCGAGAAGACTTCGCAGACAGCCTACGAGATCAATCGGCCGCTGATTGCGGGCTACGTCACCGCCCTCCGCGCCATGCAGGATGAATTCACGATTGGTGGCGAACTCGACATTAACGTGCTCGCGCGCCTACCCGGCGCTTTGCAACCGGCGCGCGATGGAATTGGCGACGAAGTGGTTGCCGGTATCGAGAAGGCCCTGGCTGAGGCTCTCGATCAACTTGAACAGATGAGGGCCCAGGAAGGCGAGGCCCTGCGCCAGGAGATGGCCGAACGGATCGAGAAGATCGACAAGCTGGTTCCGACCATCGAGAATGCAGCGGCCGGACTGGTTGACGCCTACCGCGCGCGCTTGCAAAAGCGTATTGGCGAACTCTTGAGCCGCAACGGACAACTTGTTGAACTCGATCCGGGTAGACTGGCCCAGGAGGTTGCTTACCTTTCCGACCGGAGCGACGTGAGCGAGGAAATGGTCCGGCTGCACAGTCATCTCGGGCAGTTTCGCGATGCCCTGAATTCTGCTGGCGAGAGCGGAAAGATGCTGGATTTCTTGTTGCAGGAACTTAACCGTGAAGCTAATACCACCTTGTCGAAATCGACTGATCTGGTTATTAAAGAAGCAGCGCTGGCGATAAAAGCTGAAGTCGAAAAGATTCGCGAACAGGTCCAGAATGTCGAGTGAAATAGACGAGTCGGAATTCCAAGCCAAACTTGCTACCGAAACAAACGAAGGGCGCGGCATTCTCTTTGTTGTCAGCTCTCCTTCGGGCGGCGGCAAGGGCACTTTGATTCAACGCGTTTTGCAGCAGGTGCCAAACCTTAGCTATTCGGTTTCCTACACAACCCGCGCCCCCCGAAACGGTGAAGTGGATGGACGCGAATATTTCTTCGTCACGACTGAGCAATTCGAAACGATGGTGGCGGCCAATGAGTTTCTTGAGTGGGCCCACGTCCACAGCAAACTTTACGGGACAGCGCGCCAGCAGGTCGTTCGCGAAGTCTCAGAAGGCCGGGACATCATTCTCGAAGTGGACGTGCAGGGCGCAGCGAGCGTAAGGGCATTGCTAGCGGATGCAGTCAGCATCTTCATCCTGCCGCCATCTTTCGAGATCCTAAAGCAACGGCTGCAAGCGCGCGGCACTGACTCTCCAGAAGAACTCGACTTGCGCTTGCGCAATGCTCCCACGGAACTAAAGGACTACGCGGAATTTCAGTACGTGATTCTCAACGATGATTTAGATCGGGCCGCTAATCAGATGACCGCGATTGTTCATGCTGAAAGAGCCCGGCTAAGCCGGCAGGAGACGAAAGTGCGGCGTGTCGTCGAAGCATTTTCTGTGGATTAAGCGCATCTGGTTCAGACTGCTAGTGTTTCCCCTTGAGCGATCTCTGGAGGCAAAAATGAAACCATCTGTGTTTTATCGAATCGCTGCTGTTCTTCTGCTGCTTTTCGCAGTAGGACATACGCTAGGCTTTCGCCAGTCTGATCCCGCTTGGGGGGTTGATGCCTTGCTTGTCTCTATGCGGTCAATTCACTTCGACTTGCAGGGATTCAACCGCACGTATTGGGACCTCTTTGTGGCCGCCGGATTCTCTGTCGGCGTGCTGTATCTATTCGCGGCGATACTGGCATGGCAGCTGGCTGGTCTTCCGGCCGCGACTTTGGCGCTCATGCGCGGTACCACTTGGGCGTTCGCCTTATGCTTTGGCGCCATCACGGTTTTGAGCTGGAGGTATCTCTTTATCCTACCCATCGCCTTCTCAGCTCTCATTACAATATGTTTGACTGCAGCGGCATGGCTTTCAGCTAAGCAAGCTTCACAGCCTCCATCGCACTAGTCGACGCAGCCCTTTGTTGCGGGGGTAGACTTTGGACCGGATCAACTGCTTTAATGGCAACTTTGTTATTACGTGAGGAGCAACAACTATAATGGCTTCCATAGAGGAAACTGAAGAAACAGCAGAGGAAACACCAGTGCCTGAGATCGATTCGAAATACCGCCTGATCATTCTCGCAGCGAAGCGAAGCAAACAATTGCAACGTGGCGCCCGCCCGCGCATCGACATCGATGCGGTCAAACACAAGAACACCCGTATTGCTTTGGAAGAAGTGATGCAGGGCCGCGTGAACTTTAGCAAAACTACTGACGACGAGTAAGTGCTCGCTTTCTGTTTAGGAAAGCCATAGCGCCTCACATCCCTTTGTAATCTGGCCCGCCCCCGCCTTCCGGTGTCACCCAGTTAATAATCTGGTAAGGGTCCATGATGTCGCAGGTTTTGCAGTGAACGCAGTTTGAGAAGTTCACCTGCAATTTTTTCCTACCATTCGCGGCATCGTCCACCATTTCATAAACCGCCGCCGGGCAGAATCGTTGGCAGGGATTGCCATATTCCTCGGCGCACCGGGTGGCGCAAATGTTGGTGTCGAGCACGTGCAGATGACTCGGTTGGTCTTCGCTGTGTCCGACCGCAGCATGGTAAACGTCAGTCAACTTATTGAAGGCAATCTTGCCGTCAAACTTCAGTCCAAGGTAGCGCTGCTCGATATTGTCTCCGCGATAGCCATAGTCGGACAGTTTCTTCATTTCCTCATGGCCGGCTTCCGCTTTGCTACGATCAAACAAACCCCAGGCCCTGCCGCCGGTAATAAACTGAAATCCGGTGTTCATGATTCCCAACCAACGGCCATGCTTGAAACCGGCGTGGAAGTTTCTGACCTTGCGCAACTCCGGGATAATCCAACTATCGTTGACGAGCTGTTCATAACGTTGCAATTGTTTCGCGGAGTAATCTTTCGCAAGCAGTGCGGCGAAGATTGCTTCGGCCGCGAGCATGCCGCTCTTGATGGCCGAGTGGATTCCCTTGAGCCGCTGCGAGTTTAGAAATCCGGCGCAGTCACCTACCAGCAAAACGCCATCGGCGTAGATCTGCGGCATCGCAAAATAGCCTCCCGCCGCAATCGTCTTGGCGCCGTAGCGAATCATCTTGCCGCCTTCGAGCAGCCGCGAGACATACGGATGTTGCTTGAACCGTTGAAACTCTGCGTGCGGGTCGAGTAATGGATCTTTGTAATCGAGGCCGGTGACGTAGCCGATATTCAAAATCCGGTTTTGCATTCCATAGATCCAGCCGCCGCCGTAGGTTTGCGTATCGGATGGAAATCCCAGCGTATGGGTCACGCGGCCCGCGGGATAGCGATCATCAGGCAATTCCCAAAGCTCTTTGACGCCAATGCTGTAAACCTGCGGCTCGCGCCCGGCATCGAGCCCGAGACGCTGGACCAATTGCTTCGTTAACGAACCGCGTGGCCCCTCGCCGAGAACCGTAACCTTGGCCATGAGGTCAACACCCGGTTCGAAGTTAGGCTTGCGCTTCCCTTCCTTATCAATGCCCTTATCGCCAGTGCGGACTCCGACGACTGCGTCTTTGTCGTCGTAAAGCACTTCAGATCCAGGAAACTCCGGAAAGATATTGACCCCGGCTGCTTCACATTTCTCCCCTAACCATGCCGTTAGTCGATTGAGCGACACAATGTAGTAGCCATGATTCTTCAGTGGCGGCGGAGTGATGGGTGAACGAATCGCGCGAGTCTTCGTCAGATAAAGAAAGTAGTCCTCATTGACGGGAGATTCCAAGGGCGCGCCCTGTTCGACAAAGTCTGGCATCAACTCTCGCAAGGCGCGCGGATCCATAACCGCGCCGGAGAGAATGTGAGCTCCGACTGCAGCGCCCTTCTCAATAACGCCGATCTCAATCTCACCCAGCGCTTGACCTTGCCGTTGGCCACTCGCCACTGCCTCATTGTGGTCCTTGATCAAGCGGGCCAGATGAAGGGCGCCGCTCAGGTTTGCCGGTCCGGCACCGACAAACACCACATCCATTTCCAAAGTTTCGCGTTCCATCAATCAGTCCTCATCATGTCTCACAATGAATGGCCATTCAGTTTTCGGAGTATAGCAAATGGAGGGGGGCAAACTAAAAGCTCCGGACGAGCTTACGGGTCCGTAGAAGTTTTCTGTAGTGTGGCGACCACCTCAGGCTCGCGCGTCTTCATTTTGGCGCGCTGAACACAAACGCTTTTATACGCGAAACGCCTGCCTGGTTTGTAAGTTTGCGCTTTCTGCGACAAACTATGCGTATTCCTGAAGAAGTTGAGAGCTCTCATTGACCGAACACGCATTCACAAATCGCCTTATCAACGAAACTAGTCCTTACCTGTTACAGCACGCACACAATCCGGTCGATTGGTTTCCCTGGGGAGAAGAAGCACTGGAGACTGCGCGCCGGGAGCAGAAGCCCATTCTCTTAAGCATTGGATATTCTGCTTGCCACTGGTGCCACGTGATGGAACATGAGTCGTTTGAGAATGAGGCGACCGCGAAGTTAATGAATGACAACTTCGTAAATATCAAGGTCGACCGTGAGGAACGACCCGACCTCGACCAAATTTACATGAGCGCGGTGCAGTTGATGACCCATCATGGTGGCTGGCCCATGACGGTTTTTCTCACCCCGGACGGCGTCCCCTATTACGCCGGAACCTACTTCCCTCCCGAGGATCGTTACAACATGCCGGGCTTTCCGCGCGTGCTTATTAGCGTTGCCGATGCCTACCGCGAACGACCTGAGGATGTTCAGGAGACTGCCGCTTCAGTGCTGAGTGAACTTCGGCGCCAGACGACGGCAGCTGAGTCAAGCGAACCCCTTTCGACTGAACTGCTGGACGTCGCCTATCGCGGAATGATCAAAAACTACGATTCAACCAACGCCGGCTTCGGCGGCGCGCCAAAGTTTCCCCCAGCGATGAGTCTTGAGTTTTTGTTGCACACCCATTATCGCACGAGTAATCCCCAGGCGTTGGAAATCGTCAAGCACACCTGTCATAAGATGGCGAACGGCGGAATCTACGATCAACTCGGCGGTGGTTTTCATCGTTACGCCACTGACGCACGCTGGCTAGTGCCCCACTTCGAGAAGATGTTGT
>JANLYH010000186.1:0-63652 GCA_031365545.1 Pyrinomonadaceae bacterium
GCGTGGCTGCGGTTCGCCGCGTTTCCCGGCGCCCTTTTTGTTGCCGCCTGGTGTGAAGCGGTCGCGTGGAAACGAGCCTAACAACTGAAGTTTGAGGCCGCAGTTTAGAGTTCAAACCTTTAGTTTGCGGTTGCGTAGCTAAGACAAGCTAAAGCTTAAACGCTGAACTACTAGTCCAATGAAGACAATTCCCAGGCAAAGCCCATGAGCCAAAACATATTCCTGGCCAAAGACGAGGATCAGATTCTGAGTTGTTATCCGGTGATGGCTGAGTTGCGCCCGCACGTACAGCCGGATGAATTCTTGACACGAATAAAGCGACAGCAGGAGATCGCCGGTTATGAATTAGCGGCGATTACCGCTGAGGCTGATGGTGAAGTTAAGGCCGTGGCCGGATTTCGTATCTCTGAGTGTTTGGCCTGGGGCAAGTTTCTTTACGTGGATGATCTAGTGTCTAAAAGCGACGACCGATCGAAGGGCTATGGGGGCGCTTTGTTTGACTGGGTGGTGGAGTATGCGAAAGAAAATGACTGCGATCAGTTTCATCTGGATTCGGGTGTCCACAGATTTGCAGCGCACCGGTTTTACCTGGTCAAAAGGATGAGTATTGAAGGACATCACTTTGGGTTGAAATTGAAGGACTGAAGCCTCTTGCGGCTCGGTGGCAAATAATGGAAGCTCTCATGACTGTGCTTGAAACAGAACGGCTGCTGCTGCGGCGGATAACAGCCGGCGATGCCGAGTTTATTGTCGACCTGCTCAATCAACCTTCGTTTCTTCGCTACATCGGCGACAAGGAAGTTAGAAACAACGAAGACGCCATTCGTTATATCGAAACTGGTCCGGTTGCAAGTTATGAACGGTTTGGCTTCGGACTCTATCTCGTAGAGTTGAAAGAATCGGGAACGTCAATCGGTATGTGCGGACTGATCAAACGAGATACGCTTCCGGACGTTGATGTGGGTTTTGCTTTTCTTCCGGACTACTGGTCGCAGGGTCTTGCGTGTGAAGCCGCGACCGCTGTGATGAACTATGGAAGAGAGACGCTGGGCTTGCGACGCATAGTAGCGATTACCTCGTTGGACAATACCGCCTCAATCCGACTACTCGAGAAGATAGGGCTGAGATTTGAGCGCTTGATCAAGCTCTCGGAAGGTCAACCTGAGGTCAGGCTGTTTGCGTCGACTGTGTAGCTTGTTCGCGCACAAACACGGAACCAGGAGCCGTAGCGACCGGGTCCGGGTAACCTAAGCTCAGGTGAAGTGAACCGGGGACCGGTCGCGACGGCTCCCGTTTCCGTATTTGCGCGGCGCCGCTCCCGGTTTTGTTCCCTGCCATACCAAACTGAACCAGTAGGAACATGCCTGCCCATTCTCGGTCAAGCTTCGAAATGCGCTATCATCACTGACTCAATAATCCATTCGCACAGGAGATCAAATGAAACGCAATGGTTCGGCTGTCTGGAACGGCGGCCTCAAAGATGGAAAAGGAACTATCTCAACTGACAGTGGGGTTCTCGCGAACACACAATACTCGTTCAGCACACGGTTTGAAGATGGCATCGGCACCAATCCTGAAGAACTGATCGCCGCAGCTCACGCCGGTTGTTTCTCGATGGCTCTTTCAGGACAGCTCGGCGCGGCAGGTCTGACGGCGGACAGCATCAAAACTACGGCTGCGGTTAGCCTGGAGAAGCTTGAAAGCGGTTTTGCGATAACTAAAGTTCATCTCGATGTGACTGCAAAAGTGCCGGGGGCCGATCAACAGGCGTTTGAGACGGCAGCGAACAACGCCAAGGCCGGATGTCCGGTGTCCAAACTTCTTAAGGCGGAGATTACGATGACTGCCACGTTGGAGTCGTGAAGTGCCGCCGCTACCTCGATTTGCATTAAGTTGCTGAGTCTCTATAGTTGTCGCAAGAAGAAGTCAGAACCAGGAGCGGTAGCGACCGGGTTCGATTCGTTCTTCCCGGCCTTTTTGGGCAAGGTGCATCCGGTCGCTACCGCTCCCGGTTCTGACTTTGTCGATGTAACGTTACAGAGAGCAGGTTTCTTTAGTGTCTCAATTACTCACCACGCATCGCACCCCCGACGACCGGCTGGATTACTCCATCTGCGCACAGTTTCTTTTCATGCATCTGGCCTGTGTGCTGGTTTTTTGGTCGGGCGTGAGTGCAGTGGCCGTTATCACCTGTTTGGCGTTGTACGTGGTGCGCATGTTTGCGATTACGGCTGGCTTTCATCGGCTGCTGGCGCATCGCACCTACCGCACCAGCCGAGTTTTCCAGTTTCTGATTGCCTTCACCGGAACGGCCTCATACCAAAAGGGCCCACTCTGGTGGTCGGCACATCACCGGCTCCATCATCTGGTAGCCGATACTGACCAGGATTTCCATTCGCCGATCAGCCGAAAGTTTTGGCGCGCACACTTCGGCTGGTTTCTGTCTCGTGATAGTCAGGATACACACTGGAAGTTGATCGCGAATTTGAGCAAGTATCCCGAGTTACGCTTTCTGGATCGTTTCTATTCGCTGCCGCCAATTGTTCTGGCAGCGTCGTCATTCCTGTTAGGCTCGCTGCTCCATCGCTACGCGCCGGGTCTGGGCACGTCAGGATTTCAGATGCTGGTCTGGGCCTTTTTCATCAGCACCGTGGTGCTGTATCACGGCACTTTCACGGTCAACTCGCTAGCGCACATTTTTGGCAAGCGACGTTTTGCGACCGAAGATAACAGCCGCAACAATTGGTTCGTAGCGCTGATCACACTTGGAGAAGGCTGGCACAATAACCATCACTACTACGCTGCATCAGAGCGTCAGGGCTTCTATTGGTGGGAGGTTGATGTATCTCATTACACTCTCACGGCGCTCTCGTGGGTGGGTTTAGTGTGGGATCTAAACACACCCCCGGCTGACTTAGCTTCCGCTCACAGAATTCCTCAAACAGTCCGCCCCCTGGAAGCGGCGGCGAATGTAGCAGCGATGATCGTTGACTGAGGCCGGCAATACCACGTGGACGCCTGCAAGGCTGGGACAGACCGCAGCCTACCAAAGGGGTGACGCGGGTCCACCGGCAGCTCGCGGTACTTGTAAGGTCACCGCACTGCAAATATGAAAACCAAAGCCGCAGTGCTTTATGAAATGGGCGCAGCGCCACCCTACTCCGATAGCTTGCCGCTGCGGATCGAAGAAATAACACTGGCAGCGCCAGGCCGCGGTGAGGTGTTGGTTGAAATTGCCGGCGCAGGTTTGTGTCACTCGGATCTTTCGGTGATTGATGGTTCGCGTCCGCGAGCGATGCCGATGGTGATGGGACACGAAGCCAGCGGCATTGTGCGCGAAGTTGGCCCGGAGGTGAGCGAGTTTGCCCCGGGTGACCAGGTAGTTTTTAGTTTTGTTCCAGTTTGCCGGACCTGTTCCTATTGCGTTTCTGGTAGGGGCGCGCTTTGCGAATACGGCGCCGCGGCCAACATCGCGGGTACGCTGCTTTCAGGAGCGCGTCATTTTACCGATGCCAATGCGACGGTCTGCAATCATCATCTGGGCGTTTCCGCTTTCTCTCAATTCACAGTAGCTGCACAGGAGTCACTCGTGAAGATTGACGCTACAGTGCCGCTGACCACCGCCGCTCTCTTTGGCTGTGCGGTAATGACCGGAGTGGGCGCGGTCGTGAACACTGCACGCGTGCCACCGGGAAGCTCCGTTGTAGTTTTCGGAATGGGTGGAGTTGGATTAAGCGCAATCATGGGCGCCCGAACCAGCGGTGCTAATCCGATCATCGCAGTCGACCGGCTCGAAGACAAACTAACACTTGCGAGCGAAGTAGGCGCGACCCATATGGTTAATGCCGCTCAGGACGATCCGGTTGCGGCGGTAAAGGAATTAACTGCCGGCGGTGTGGACTACGCCTTTGAGAGCGTGGGCAGTGAGGCCGTGTTGGTTCAGGCTTATCAGGCGACCAGGCGCGGTGGCACGACAATCACAGTTGGCTTGCCGGCTCCCGGCAAGATGTTTTCGATTCCTGCCGTCAGCATTACTATTGAAGAGCGGACCATCATGGGTTCTTACATGGGATCGTCGGTGCCGCGTCGGGACATCCCGCGCTACATCGCTATGTATCAAGCGGGACTGCTGCCGGTTGATAAACTGCACACCCACACGCTGCGTCTCGATGAAATCAATCTGGGCTTTGATCGGTTGGCACTAGGTTTGGCGGTGCGCCAAGTGATCGATTTTAGTAGCGAAAGAGCGGGGGCAAGCCCACCTTCCCAACCGCGAGGCGATTGGACTTGAGTAGAAATTCGTGATTGACGAGCTTTCAATGTCGGAGTTACCGAGCTACTAGAAAAACTCTCAGGTTCGGAAGGGCGGCTTGTCCCCGCTGCTTCACTAGCGCACATGTCACAGAAACCACAGATTTCAAGAGCAGAGTATCCACACTTCCTGGCACTGCCGACCCGGTGGATGGATAACGACGTCTACGGACATGTGAACAACGCTCTCTACTACGCCTTCTTCGATACGGCCATCAATGAATACTTAATCGCTGAGGGTGGTCTCGATATCACCGCCGGTGCAGTCGTCGCATTTGCGGTGGAGTCGCAGTGCCAGTATTTGCGACCGCTCGCTTTCCCCGGGACGATCGACATCGGACTCCGTGTGGGCAAGCTCGGCAACTCCAGTGTGCGCTACGAGCTCGCAGTTTTCGGGCGTGAAGAAACTCTTGCCGCTGCCGTTGGCTATTTCGTCCATGTCTTTGTGGATCGTCAAACGCAAAGGCCGGTATCGCTGCCCGCGCCAATTCGCACTGCGCTCGAACGGCTCATTTTGCGGACGGTATAAGCTTTGTTACCTAACCGCTTCGCGGTATTCTCTCGCATGTTCGCGGAAATCTTTTTGGAGGCGATTGACCAAATGAAAAATGTTCGCGCGTTGAACTTGAGCCCGGCGTTCCTGCTGCTAGTCGTTCTGTTGGCGTTTAGCTACCCGGCCTCGGCCCAGACTCCGACGTTGCCGAGCGAACGCCCGGACAAGTTGGAACCAACGAATTATGGTTTCGACTATGTTCGACGCGAAGTGATGATTCCCATGCGCGACAGCGTGAAGCTGCATACTGTCATTTTGGTTCCCAAAGGCGCAAAAGATGCGCCCATCCTGTTGACGCGTACTCCCTATAACGCTACCGAACTCACGACGCACATAAACAGCTCGCATCTGGGACCGAGTTTGTATGGCTACGATAACGCCACTGATGTGATCGTCGAGGGGGGTTACATTCGCGTGGTGCAGGACATCCGCGGCAAGTATGGTTCGGAAGGCGATTACGTGATGAACCGGCCATTGCACGGACCGCAAAATCCCACGCCGGTGGATCATGCGACTGATACATACGACACGATCGATTGGTTAGTAAAGAATATTCACGAGAGCAACGGCAAAGTTGGCATTCTCGGCATTTCCTACGACGGCTTTCTGCCTTTGATGGCGCTTGTCAATCCGCATCCAGCACTGAAAGTTTCAGTGCCGATGAATCCGATGGTTGACGGTTGGCGCGGCGACGACTGGTTTCACAACGGCGCCTTTCGCGAGCAGGGGATGCAATACATTTACGAACAAGAAGCGACCCGTGCTAATGATGCTAAGTGGTGGACCAGCCACTATGACGACTACGACATGTTTATGGAGGCGGGTTCGGCAGGCGAACTCGGCCGGCGCCGCGGCCTCGACCAAGTCGGCTTCTGGCGCAAGTTGCTCGAGCATCCGAGCTACGATGCCTTCTGGCAGGACCAGGCTGTCGATAAGATTCTGGCCGCGCAACCACTAAAAGTTCCGGTAATGCTCGTGCACAGCCTCTGGGATCAGGAAGACATTTACGGCGACATTGCGGTCTACAAAGCGATCAAGGCTAAGGACACAAACAACGACAAAGTATTTCTGGTGCTGGGTCCGTGGCATCACGGTCAGGAGATTAGGGAAGGCAGTGCGCTCGGCGCCATTAAGTTTAACAGCGATACTGCACTGACTTTTCGCCAGGAAATCTTGCGTCCGTTTCTCGATCACTATCTGAAGGATGCGCCCAAAGCTGACGTCGCACCGGTGATGGCATTTGAAACTGGAACGAACAGATGGCGGCGACTGTCTTCCTGGCCGGCCGGCTGTGAGAGTGGCTGTGGTATTCACCCAACGCCTCTATATCTGCATGACGCTTCGAAGCTGAGCTTTGAGGCAGCGAAATCAAATGAGAGCAGTTACTACGAATACATCTCCGACCCCGCCAAGCCGGTGCCCTTTCGCGCCCGGCCCATCGACGGCACTACCTGGCGACAGTGGCTGGTTGACGATCAACGCGAAGCATCGGGCCGTCCAGACGTTGCCTCATTTGTTACTGACACTCTGACCGCACCAGTCAAAATCAGCGGTGAACCGATCGCGAATCTGATCGCTTCTACCAGCGGCACCGACTCCGACTGGGTTGTCAAAGTCATTGACCTCTATCCTGATGAAGTTGCCGGGCAGCCAAACATGGGTAGTTATCAGTTGATGATCTCCGCCGACATCTTCCGCGGCCGGTACCGCGAGAGTTTGTCCGAGGCCAAACCGATTGCCGCGGACACACCGTTGCTCTATCGCTTTGCCTTGCCAACTGCCAACCACGTGTTTTTGCCGGGACACCGGATAATGGTGCAAATACAATCGAGCTGGTTCCCACTCTACGATCGCAATCCGCAAACATTTGTTCCAAATATTTTCTGGGCGAAGCCCGGCGACTACCGCAAGGCTACCCAAAGGATTTATCACCAACCCGGCAGTCCTAATCTGCAGAGCTTTGTGGAATTGCCCCTCGTGATGATGAACCGATAAGACGCAAGGGCAGCTTGAGGTAAAGAATTCCGATATGACCACGGCAATAAATAACACCAATGAGATGGAAGCAGCCATATTGGAAATAGAAAGCGACATTATGGCGGCCATTAAGAGTAAGGACACTGCTGCTCTCGGCCCCATGCTGGCGGATGAGTTTATCTACCGTACGCACTTCGGCGCCGAGGCGGATAAAGCTGCCTTCCTTGAAAGCATCGCGCAGTTTCCCGTGGAGATTCTTTCGCTGCGTGCTGAAGAGCTGAAGGTGAATGTGTATGGCGAGACCGCGGTGCTTACCGGCGTGCAAGTCGCCGAAGCTCGACCGCCTGAAGGGGAAACTGAGGAAAGTGCGGTGGCCTTTACCGACGTCTTCGTGCGACAGGACGGACGTTGGTTAATGGTGCTCGCTTACGGTGTGGAATTGCCTTCAGAATCAGACGCGAGTGGTTAACGCTAAGACGTAGTTAAGCGCAGCTGCCGGCGGAACTCTTAGCTCGCTAATTCGCAGACTAAAACTTCCAGTTGCAGACGCGCGCCTTTTGGACCGCCTCCGGCCAGTGAAGTTTTGATAGCCAAATCGGCAGCGGCGATCAGTTGGATACCGCGCGCAATTTTCCGGGCATCGCTGCGCTGCAAGGTACTCATAAACGCGTCGCGTTTAGCCGGTGGCCCGTAGATGAGCCGATTAACTTCGTCGCGCGCGCCGCGTTTGAGGAATTCTTTAGCCAGCGCCAGCCGGTGGTAATTGCTCGCGATTAGCCCCACCAGCATGACCGGTTGAACCTCGTCCTCCAACAAGCGATGCAGTGCCTCAAGTGCTCCACGCCGATCACCGGCAATCAACTTATCTCCCAGGTCAAAATTTGAAAGCTCGCGCGAACGATCGATCAGCTGATCAACTAACTCGGCCGTTATTTGGCGCGTCTCAACTGCGGCGGCTGCGAGTTTGTCCAATTCCGAAGACAGTGTCTGTAGATTGGTTCCCACCAGCCTGATTATGTCCGTCAGCACGCGCTCGTCGGCCGTGGTTTTTTGTTCCTTCAAACGTGTGCGCGCCCATGACTTTGCCTCCGCATCCTTTACGACCGGAAACTCAACCACTGCGCAACTGGCGAGCAGAGTCTTCGTCAGCGTCTTGCGTTTATCCAGATCGTCGGCAACGAAGATCATCACCGTCGAGTCTGCCGGACGCTCCAAATAGCGCTCGATGATTTGTTCATCCGTCTCGCGTAGTTTAGCGAAGTCCTTGATTCTTACGATCCGGCGCTCAGACATCATGGGGAGCTGCTCGGCCGCTGCGATTGCAGCCAGGGCCGAATCAGATAGGAGGCTGAAAAAGGATTCGTTAAATTCGCGTAGCAGAGTGCCACTGAGCGCGGTGGCCGTAATATTACGGGCGGCCTCGTCGCGCAGGTAGCTTTCGGGGCCGACCAAAAGATAGAGAGGCTGAACACGGCCGGCGGCGAGGGCGCGATCGAGTTCCAGGCGAGAGAGAGTGCTCATTTCGAGATCTGGATGGCGTTTGTTAGAGTGGAAACAATACTCTCGGCGAAGTTTCGCGCCATCCGCTGCATGGCCGGATCTTCTTCGTTAAAGAAGTTGCGGGGGTCATTCGCGAATTCATACTCGCCGCGAAACACGAAATTCTGATTATCGTAAAGCACGCGGTTTTCAGTTTGATCGCGCACGGTCACCGCCGCTTCGATTGTTACTTCGAAAATTCTGGCGCGACCTCGATCGTCAAGCAGCACGCCGCCATAACTAAAACTCTTAATCACGCCTTCGATAACGGCGTCGGCGCCTTCACGGCTCCCCTGGACACGCAGGCCGCGTCCGCGATGAATCAACTCATTGACAACCGCCTCGGTGAAGCGTGATTCGACCTTGTAGCGCAGCGCATTGTTTTGGAATGCCGGGACAGCCACTGTCTTGATATGGGCGGGGAGTTGATTCTTTGTCACCGGCTTATAGCATTCAGCAAAGCCGCTGACAAAAACAAACACCAATAGAAACGCTGTTAACCGGATAACTTTGGGCATCTGGGGTTCTCGATCCGACACCTGGAATTCGCTCGAAACTCGCTTGGGATTCTCTCTCACAGCGGTAGCTTAAGCAAGCTTACCGGCAAAGCTGGTTTGTCGTGTCCTAATTTCACCTTTCTCTGGGAAACTCCGCGTACTCTTTGCCTCAGTGGTGAATTAACCTTGAGCAAAGACTCCCCACCGAGACACAAAGAAGCACCAGAGGATTTTAAATTGGGGCACCATCAGGCTGGTTTGTTTACATTGACGCCTAACGTGATTTGGAATATTGTGCGGAGCAACTCGCGACGCAGCTGTATCTGATTTCATACTCACTGAAGGATTCAGATTCTTGTTCAAAGTTAACCCGGATAACATCAGTTACCGACATCCGCTTGTCGACACTGAGAGATTCTCGATAACCAACCAGCCAACCTTTGCAGAGGAGAGCGCACATGTCCGAGGGTAAGCGCAAGAAAGCGGCAGCAGTGAAAGGCGGACGCTCGCGTTCAAAAGGCGCGAAAGCGAACGACAAAACGTCGGCTCCTGGAGACTTTGTTTTGGTCCCCGGCCCGCCGAAGAAACGAAAATTGCCGTCCGTTCGTCTCTCCAGTCATAAGGCCCGCAGCCGCTGGTTTCAAACGCGGACTACCTGGCCGGTCAGAGAAGCGCCGGTCAACAAACTCGTGCGGGAGCGCGGTCGGGTTGAGAAAGCACTAGCGACGCCGACGAACGTAACAGCGGAATGGGAGTGCGTCGGACCCACAAACATTGGCGGGAGAATTACCAGCCTTGCGTGCCATCCCACGCATCCGGAACGTCTTTGGGCTGGAGCTGCCGGTGGCGGCGTTTGGCAAAGCAAGGATGCCGGCCAGACGTGGGCGTCGTGCTGGAACGATCAAGACATTTTGAACGTCGGTTCACTGGCCATCGATCCGCAACAACCAGATATCATTTACTGCGGCACCGGCGAAGCTAATCTTTCCCTGGATTCCTACCCCGGCGTCGGACTCTACAAGAGCATTGACGCCGGCCGTACCTGGCAGCAAATCGCCTCGGTGGATCGAACGGGTATACCCAGGCACCTCGGGGTGATCGCCATCGACCCTTTCGACTCACAACATCTGCTACTTGGCGGAGTAGGCTATGCGGAGGTTAGCCAGGGGAACGATCTCGGCGGCATCTACAGTTCGAGCGACGGTGGGATCACCTGGGGTCGGAAAACGTTTATCTCAACACAAAACTACTGGTGCCATTCGATCGTCTTCCATCCCAGGAAGAAAGGAACTATCTTCGCAACCTTCACCGAGCAGGGGGCGCGCAGCGGGATTTGGCGGACGATTGATGGCGGCAAGAATTGGGAACATCTCACCAGTGGTTTACCAGATCCAGCTCGCTTTGGACGCACCGCTCTGGCCATAAGTCTCTCAAATCCTCAGGTGCTTTTCGCGTTTGCAAAGGACGAAGCGAGCGGCAGCAAAGACTTGCTGCTCGGCATTTTTCGCAGCGCCAATGGTGGCGACACCTGGAAACCAAAACATGGAACCCACTTCGATGAAGAGGGACAAATATCTTACGGCAACAGTATTGTCATCCATCCGACAGATCCGGATTGCGTTATCTGTGGTGGAGTAGATCTGCATCGCACAAGAAACGGCGGAACAACGTGGCGGCAGATCACTCACTGGGATGCGGAACGCGGTGATCCTGGCTATGCCCATGCCGATCACCATGCCCTGCTGATGCCCGCCGCGGTTCCAGGTCGTGTCTATGACGGCAATGACGGCGGCGTGGACATGAGCGAGAATTCTGGCGGGGTCTGGGCGAATCGCAGCAACGGTCTGGCGGTGACGATGTTTTACGACATGGACGTGGCGCAAAGCAATGGACTTGTATTTGGTGGTGGCGCGCAGGACAACGGCACAGTCGTTACTACTATCGGCGCCGCGGGCAGCTTCTTTGAACTTCTCGGTGGCGATGGTGGTTGGATCGTCTTTGATCCGGCCGACGCCGGTCACGTCTATGCTTCTTACTACAATATGGGCATATTCCGGTTTCGCGGAAAGAAGTCGATCAACGTCTCCCCGCCGGCTTCTGAAGCCGAACAGAATTCAGTCTGGATGTGCTTCATCACTTTGGATCCTACTAACGCGGATATAGTTTTCACAGGTTCTTATCGGGTTTGGCGAAGCAAAAATGATGGCGAGAATTGGCACGTAGTATCGCCTTCTCTGGACGACAGCTCCATCTCCGCTATTGAAGTTGCGCCGGCAAATCCCAAACGAGTTTATATAGGGACCGAGAATGGCGGCTTCTTTCGCAGCGTTGACGGCGGCGACACCTGGAGCCCAAATCTTTCCAGTTCGATCCTGCCCGGCCACACGATCACACGCCTTGAGACCCATCCGAGGGACGCGAAGCTCCTTTACGCTACCGTGGCCAACTTCGGTCATGCCCACGTCTTCCGTTCAAAGGACGCTGGCACTACCTGGGAAAATGTGGACAAGGGGCAGCTGCCGGACGTGCCGCATCACGTCGTACTAATTCGTCCGGATGAGCCAAACAAAGTCTATGTCGGGAACGATGCGGGGGTTTTTGTGCTTGATACAGCTTCGGGCGTGTGGATGAACCTGACGAAGAAACTACCTAACGCGATGGTGGTGGATTTGGTCTATCACGAAAAGGACGGAACTCTGAACGCGGCAACCTACGGGCGCAGTATTTGGCGACTTAAGCTCAAGTAGGCAAATGCCCTGGGGCCAATCTTATTTCGTTACCGGCGTCGTTGAAACCAATCTGACCTTTGACGAAGGTTGTCTTTCGATTCACCAATCTTCGTTTTTGCGGGCCGCAGCACATCGTCAGAGTCGGAATCAGAGTCAGTCTCGTTTTCCTCGTCGTTCTCTTCGTCGCGATCTACGGCAGTAGTGTCGTCGTCCTCGTCTGCTTTAGCTTTTCCCATGCGCCGATTATACCGACGCCAAGCCAGGAAACACACTAGGCAGCCGCCAGGGACTGTTCGCGAGCGCTACCGCTGAGGCAAGCGGTTCCGCTTCGTCCTGGGCGTAGACCAGTGAGTCAGCCAATATCTGATGTCGCTCTGCTTCGGCTAGCTGTAAACGCGCGTCCTTCTCTGACTCTTGCAAAACTTCGGCAAGCTGGCTTGCTCTTGCTTCTGCCGTTCGCAGACAGCTTTCGGCTTCGTGAATTCGCTTGAGCTGTTGCGCGGCTGCATTTCCGAGGGCTTCCAGCGCGGAATTGATCTGTGCTTCTCTTTCAGACCGGCTCTGCGCGGCGGCTTCGGCTTTAGTTTGGATGGTCGCTAACTGCTTGAGTTTTTCTTCTGCTTCGTTCGCTTGGCGCCGCGCTTCTTCCTCGGCACGTTGAATTTCTTCTGCGGCCGCTCGCTCCCGAGCTTCCGCGTGCGCCTTGTGGCCAGCCTCCGCCACAAGCTTGAGACGAGCTTCTTCCTCAATCAGCCGGTGCGCTTCCGATTCAGCTTTTGCAATGCGCTGAAGCTGCGCCTGTTCGACCTGGCGCAGGGCTTCAACTTCACGCTGTAGCCGGAGCTCGCGCTCGGCGCGTTGCCTTACTTGTGTTTCCGCGCGCTGCCGCATCTCTTCGAGTGCGGTGAGGCGACTTCTCGCCTCCTCCATTAAAGTTATCTGATCGTTGACCCCCTTGCTAAGCAGGTCGATCTCAGTGTTGAGTTGCTCGCTTTCCGCCGCTCGTATTTGCGCTTCTCTAATGGCTGCGCCTGCTTCCGCTCTGCGCCGGGCCGCTTCCAACTCTGCCAGTCGGAAGATCTCTTCTGCCGCGCGTTCTTCGGCTTCGGACTTGATGCGCCGGTGAGTCTCTTCTTCAGCGTTTGCTGCTTCGAGACGCATGAGCTGATCTGCCTCGGCCTTGCGTAGGGCTTCTATTTCAGCAGCGAGCTGCTTTTCTTTTTCGATTCGCTGTTGGATGAGGAGTTCCACCTCGTTTAGGTTTGCTTGAATCGCTGCCACCCCGAGAGATTCGTTGATGGGGCTGCCATTTGACGGAAGTGTTTCCCGAGCCGATTGAGAAAGCACCGCCCGATTCATGTCAACCGTTACGCCGCTTGTAGACCGGCCGGATTTCATTTCACGCCCGAGAATCGACTTGATCGCGCTCGAGATTGCCTGTTGCAGCAACGAATCCTGATTCCCGCTGCTAAGAAGATCCTGCAAGGGCGCTATTGCGTCCGACACGCCGATCTGGCCCAACGCCTCGACCGCCGCTTGCCGTACTTCCCAGGAGTTGTCTGAAAGCGCCGCGATGAGATCTGGCGACGCGATCGGTCTTCCCAGAACTGCCAACCGCTGGGCTGCGGCCGCGCGTCTGCATGCAGACTCATCCGTCAATAGAGCGTGACTAGCCTCGGCAAAGTCAACCATGAAGGACTGCGCCGACGAGTCAGCCGAGACATTGCGATCGGCACTATCCAGGAACGGTAGACCGTCTTTAGCAGAATCGACGTGGAGAAAAGATGGTTTCATGACTAATCCTCGTTTGTTGAGAGCCGGACAAGCGCTCCAGGGAGTTGGAACCCGATCCGCAAAAGCAGCTGCGAGATATGGATCTGGCGGAGTGGTCCTAACTATTGATTATTGGGCGAAACCCGACGTGGTTAATCGGCGCTTCGTGATGTGGGTTGGGACAGGGAGCTTAGAGCTGGTGACGCTGAGTTTTCAAAAACCTTGGACGTTGTTGATCCGAGGCTTGCTAGATTCTGCGTGATTCTTACTGGAACGTCAATAGACTTGTTCCAGAAATCGATTTTGCTAAGCAATTTGAGCAATTGCAAGGGTTTTCAGCGAGGGAAAAAGGCAGCGGCTTGACTAGTGAGAGGAAGAATCTGCTGCGCGGGCGGCCGGGGCCGAGCGTGTAAGAAAGGTGGCCCGAACCAGAGCGTTAAACTTCTCGGGCTGTTCCTGCTCCGGCATCATGCGGCAGAAATCAAACACTTCCAGGGTGGCGCCCGGGTTCAACTTCTGCAGCGATCGGCCTTTTTCCAGGGGCGTAGTGGAATCTTGTTTCCCCCAAACGAGGACGATCGGCTGCGTGAGCCGCGCAAACGGAGACCGCGTATCGGTATTCAGATAACCCGCCAGAAAAGCGGAGATTGCGTGTTGTGCCCCCGTTTGGTGGCTGGTCGCATATAAATTGGCTACCAGCCGGTCAGTTACCCGACGATGATCATAAAACAGATGCTGGCGGGCGTAGTCTCGAATGCTGCGTTCGCTGGCCATAACGTTGTAGAAAGAAGTGCCGAGCACTGGCGATTGCAGCAGACCATAGAACGCGGCCCCGGCCATTCCGGGGCGCCGGTTTAGGGCATCAGAGCCAGTCGGTCCATTGAGGATTAGCGAATTGACAAGTTCAGGATGTTCGTCTGCGACTCGAATTGCATAAGCTGCTCCCAGCGAACTGGCTACAATGTTTACAGGACTGCCAGACACTTCGCGGATGAAGTCTGAAATCAATTCAACGTAAAGATCGGCGGAGTAAGATGCGGCCGCCGGTTTGTCGGAAACGCCGAAGCCCAGCAAGTCGATGGCATAAACGCAGAAGTCCGTGGCCAGTTCATCGAAGTTTTTTCTCCACATGAAGCTGGAAGCACCGGCACCCACACCATGAATAAAGACCAGCGGCACGCCAGGATTTTCGCTGCCGGCAATCTTATAAAACACTCTTCCATACTTCCAGTGGAAGAAGTGCGCCTCGCCGCCAAGGGCACTGTTGTCAGGCTCGCTGGCCTGCCGTTGAATTGCAGCGTTGAGCGCTGCCAGTGCCGCCACCCCAGCGCCACCGGCCAGCATCGTCTTCCAAAGGTTTCCTAGTTTGCCCATTGATGGAAGTTTCGAGTTTCGAGTCCCGAGCTTCGAGTTCGGAATTCCGAGACTCGACTCTCAAGTTATGGATTGATTTCCAAGAACCGCTTTGCGAACTTGAAACTCGAAACTATCGCCTAGATAAAGGCAAAATCAAACTGTTCCTGGTGGACTGTAAGATCGCCACTATTGATGTCCACGGGCCCAAGATACTCCTCGATCTCATTTAGCACGTCGCGCTCCGAACTGCGTAAAGCTTTCGCGACTTCGGGATGAATTCGCAGCGTCGTCTGTCGGTTCTTTTTGTCACCATTCATGGCCCTGCCAAGCACGCGCGCCTCTTCGAGGAGTTCATAGCAAACTGTTTGCGGCGACTTGATCAATCCGGCACCCTGGCAATACTGGCAAGGAGAACACAGCGTGCGTTCGAGCGACTGCTTCACACGCTTCCTGGTCATGATCACCAGACCGAAGTCATTAAACGAAAGAACCTTGGTCGGAGATTTATCTCCGCGGAGCGCATCCTGCAAAGCCCCCATTACCCGGGTGCGATTACGGCGCTCCTCCATGTCGATTAAGTCGAGCACGATGATACCGCCCAGGTCCCGCAGCCGAATTTGTCGCACAATCTCGTCCACGGCTTCCAGGTTTGTACGCGTAATCGTATCCTCGAGTCGTCCACTACCACGCCCGACAAATTTTCCGGTGTTGACGTCGATGGCTACCAGCGCTTCGGTTTGATTGATGACCAGGTAACCGCCTGACTTCAGCCAGACGCGCGGCTTAATCGCTTTGTCAATTTCGGCCTGCACCCCATAGCTTTCGAGAATTGGTCGGTCGCGCGTATAGAGCTTTACTCGTTTGACCATGCGTGGCTGAATGCGATTCACAAATTCCACGATGGCTTCGTATTCCTCTTCGGAGTCCACGCGGATAGCAGCAAAATCGTCTGACAACTGATCGCGAAGAATTCTTTGCACGAGATCCAGATCTTTATGAACAAGCGTTGCTGGCTTTGACTTCTCGGCTCCAGCGCGAATGTCCAGCCAGGTGCGCACAAGATAACGCACGTCTTCACGCAAGTCGGCTTCGCTGATCCCCACGCCGGCCGTACGCACGATAAATCCGCCTGAGGGAATATCTTCACTTCCACGAATAAGCGTGATTAGTTTGCGCAGGCGTTGTCGCTCGCTGTCCGACTCGATTTTCCTCGACACGCCCACGTGTTCAACGGTGGGCATGTAAACTAAAAACCGACCTGGTAGCGCGATATGCGAAGTAATGCGCGCGCCTTTCTTAGCAATCGGTTCCTTCGCGATCTGGACCAGAATCTCCTGACCCTCTTTCAATAGATCGGTGATGGTGGGCTGTTGTTGTCTATCCCTCCGTCCGGAACCTCTTTGGCCCCCGCGGGAATCGCTGCGTCCACTAGAGCGGCCGCCCCGATCACGAGAATCACGGCTACCACCACGCGTATCACGGCCTTCGCGCGGCTCCCGTGCGGCTGGGGCCATACTGGCTGCAGGCGCGGACGCTTCTTCCGCTCGTTCAACCGGTGTTTCGGGAATTGTCACCTCTGGGGCGACAACTTCGACTTCCGGTTCGCTTCCTTCTTCGGTTGCTTCGTCAACCGGCGCGTCGGACGCAGGAGCTTCGGTCGCGGCGCCTTTGGTTGGGCGGCGACGCCGGCGCCCACCGCGTCGAGTTGCAAGTTCTGCACGCGATCCTGTGTCTTTGAGGCTTGCTTCTGCGTCAGCGTAGCTGTTCTCATCCGCCGTTTCAGCTTCGTCTGACACCAGGGTGGCGGGCTTTTTGGTTGACGAGCGCTTGGTCGGCGCCTTCTTCTTTGCTCCCAGGCTACTCAGAAGCTTTCCTACCCGCGATTTTTTGGTGGTCGTGCGTTCTGGTTTCTCGGTAACTTCAGTCTCCTCACTCTCAACACCACTTGCGACGCTCTCGCTTTCGGCCTCGTCGTCACTAATGCGCTCGAATGAACCACTCTGCAGCCGGTTGTCGTCCACATCATCGTCAAAACTTTGTATGCGGGCGGCCACCGGTTCCCGTCTTCGCGCTACCGAGCTCTCCACTGCTTCCGCACTGTCGCCGTCATCAACGCGCTGAAAGGAATCGTCGCGATAATCAGCACTGGAGATAACCGAGCCGACCTCAGCCGTGCGAAAGTCATCTTCCATATTAAACTCGCCGGCGTGTATTTGATCGAGGAGACGTTCCTGAAGGCGGGCGTCCTTAAACATTTCTCCGTTTGCGGCGGTCTCCTCTTCGTCAATTATTCTCTGGATAGAAGGGTCGGCTGCGACAAAAGGAGTATCGATGTCCTCCGCCCTGATCCGTGTTCGGCTGGGAACGGTCGGTTCCTCCGCTCCTGGAATCTCTTTGCCACCGCGGCGGCGACGCCCGCGCCGGCTGCGACGTTTACTTGAGTCGCCGTCGTCGCCGGTTTCTTCTTCCTCGCTTGCGTCTAAAACCGGTTCACCGACAAGCTCCGATGCCTCATCGGCTTCCATCTCGCGAAGCGGTTCGACGCGCTCGTGGGTAGCTTCTATGTGTCGCTCACGTTCCACTCGAGCCATTGCGATCTGTTCGGCCGCGACGCGCTGGGCGTCTTCCACGTTGCCCTTCGCCGACTTGTCGATGACGATGCGTTCAAACTCCTCTTCCTCATCGAAGAAGTCAGATACGTAAAGAAACGCGTCACGTTCCAGTCCGACATCGACAAAAGCTGACTGCATTCCGGGTAAGACGCGCATCACGCGCCCTTTATAGATGTTCCCGACAATACCTTGATTGCCTTCGCCGCGTTCGATGTAGAACTCAGTTACCTTTTCGTTCTCGATGATCGCGATCTTCTTTTCGCGTCCGTTGACGCTCACTATTAATTCTTTTGCCATTGTTTACTTGTTGTCTCCTGATACGTCACGCGCGCACCCATCGTGAGCGCGCCAAAGTTGACAAGCCTTCCGGCGGTCAAACTGGTAGGGCGCTTGCTGGGGTATTGAAATGTAGCGACTGACGTTTCGCAAAATTGTGGGTTGGCGGAGGTGGCCTTCAAGCTCACAAGAGCGAGACGCACCGGCCAGAGTTGGGCTTGACGAATGTTCGTCGTACCAGGAATTGATGTGATGGAAATTGTTGGCCAGATCTGGAGCAGGCGGAAGAAGGAAGGGACGTGCAGGTTAGTTGACTGCAGTACCCGGGGGTCGCCCTTTGGCCCGTTATGAATCGATAGTCGGTCGCGCGCCGATTGAGTTGAATCTGGATATACTTCGTCCAGAACGCGACGGTCACTAAAACTAATCAAAAAGAAACCTAACTAGCCGCTTTGCGTTTCCAGCAAACACTGCAAACAGGGAGCGCCTTCAATAGCGCAAACTTTAGAACCCGCCGGATCTCGCCGGCGTGCTCGCTGCCTGTTTCTACCTTCGTCTGGATGTCAGCGGGTACCTGGGCCAAACTCTGCGCTGGCCCCTTGGCCTCCCCGCGGCTTACTGAAAAAAGTTGAAAGATATGTCCAAGCAAAAGGACGATCGTTAAAATTCTGACTCGCATGTCGGGCGCACGGTGCTTCTTAATTCGAGCTTCCGTCGTGCTGCTTGGCCGTTTCTCTAACCGCTGAAACGAAACCCTCCGCAGGGGCGAGCTGCTGCGAGTATAAACCCAAGCTGCTGCAAACGCGAAACGAATCTAGTTAACAAACCTTCGCAACTGGACGCTGATCGCAAAACCGATGGCGATGAAAGTGGCAATCAGCGAGGCGAGTCCGGCGCTCATCAGCGGCAGCGGTACGCCAATAACCGGCAAAATCCCGAGCTCCATCCCGATGTTGATGAAGATCTGACAGGTGAGGCCACCCACAACCGCCATGATGACCAGCATGCCCATTCGATCCGGAGCTCGTTTAGCCCCGGCGATTAACCGCGAAAGCAAGACGACGTAGGCAAGCAACACGAGGATGCAGCCAACGAACCCCGCATTTCCTGCCGTAACGGCAAAAATGAAATCCGTGTGCGGCTCGGGCAGAAACTTTAGACTACTTTGCGAGTGGGCCGCGCTGGTGTCAGCGCCCAGCAAGCCGCCTTCACCCACCGTCAGGATCGATTGCCAGGTGTTGTAACCAAAGCCGCGTCGATCTGCCTTTTCCGGGTCCAGAATCACATTGATGCGTTCCTGCTGGTAGTGCTTCACCAGGCCGGTCTTGACGCCCACCCAGTAAGCAAACGGCAACAGGACCACGCCTAACACGATAGAGGCGACGACATAACGCATCTTTATCGCGGAGAGAAACAGGACGATAGCCAGAATGGGCAGGTAGGTGATCACTGAGCCGACGTCATGTTCGAGCAAAATAAGAAAGATCGGCAGGGCCAGAATCAAACCACCCATCGCCATTTCTTTGAGAGTTAGCGCGCCGGTGCGGTGCTTGCCAAAGTAGCGAGCCAGCATCATCGCGGTGGTGACTTTCACAAATTCCGATGGCTGGAATTGCCCAATACCGGGGACCTTGATCCAGGCGCGCTGGCCATTAATCTTCAAACCAATACCGGGAACCAGGACGATTACCAGCAGCATTAGACCGAAGAGGTAAAACGCCGGTGCGATATTTATCAACTTGCGGTAGTCGTTGAACGCGATCAAGAGCATCGCCACAACTCCAATGGCGAGGCCGATGAGCTGCTTTACCCAAAAATTTTCGGTTGGCTGAGCGTTGCGAATTTGGATCGTGCCAAAACAGACGATGCCGATCGCCATCAAGGCCAACAACCAATCAAAATCGCGCAGCCCTTTTTTTTGGATTATTGCAGACATGGGTACTGGAAAAGTGATGAGTGATGTTGAGTGATGAGTAAGGAAGGGATCTTAAGGCGGCAATACCGAAAGTATCTTTCGTTCTTAACTCATCACTCATAACTCACCACTTTTTTCATCACTGGTTTTTCGCTATCTGTGTTTCAGCTTTCTTCGGAGACTTGTCTTCCTGTTTAGGTGTTTTTGCCACAGGCAGAGCTCCCGGTGGCTCTGCGTTCCTTGTCTTGCGATAGTAAACATCGTAGACATGCCGGACTGCCGGCGCCGCATGCTGACCACCGAAGCCGGAGTTTTCTATTAACGCCACTAGTGCAATTTCCGGTTTGTAAGCAGGGGCATAGGACACAAACCAGGAGTGGTCTTTGTTCTTACCGGTGTCTTTTCCGAGTCCTACGACCTGAGCGGTGCCGGTCTTCCCGGCAATGTCGAACCCGGCCATGCGTATCGCAGAGCCCGTGCCGCCATTGTTGACCACACCCCACATTCCTTCGACCACGAGGTGATGGATGTCCTCGGGGATTGGCAGCAACTTGGGATTGGGTCTGGCCGCATCGAGTGGTAGAAATTGCCGAGCCGGGCGGAAATCCGCTGCCCCTGGTTCACCTGCAGGTTTGAGTAATTTCAGTAAGTGCGGGACGTAAAGCTTGCCGCCGTTTGCTACTCCCGAGATCGTACGGAGCAAACCTATTGGAGTGATAATGTCGTAGACCTGCCCGAAGGAGGCGTAGACAGTATCGATGTCTTTCCAGTCAGAGTTTTCGGGCTGGGTGCGTTTTTTAAGCTCACGAGACGGCGTCAGGTTGAGCACCTCGTTAGGCAGATCTATTCCGGTGCGCTTATTCAAATCAAACTCGTCGACCATCGCCATGATGCCGTCGAGACCCATCTTTAGACCGAGCCGATAGAAGTAGCCGTCGCAGGAGTGGGTGATCGCCGTCTTGAGATCCGGCGTGCCATGATTTCCCATGCAGCGCGTAAACTTGTTGCCGACCAGGATGCCGCCGCCGCAAACGAGGTTTGAGTGATCCAGGGTAATTGCTCCCTGCTCAAGTCCGGAAACGGCCATGGGAATCTTCCAGGTTGAGCCGGGCGGATACCGACTTTGCACTGCCCGATTGATCAGCGGCTTTTGCGGATCATTCAGCACCGCTACGTATTCGGCGCGTCCTTCTTTGGTGCCAATCCGGGAAAACAAATTGGGATCAAAAGTGGGCGCCGATGCGAGCGCCAGGATCTCACCACTGTTTGGATCCATAGCGACGATCACGCCGCGTCCGGTAGCTGAAGTTCGCAGTTGCTCTTCAGCCACAGTTTGCAAATCGAGATCGATGGTTGTAACTAAATCCTGACCTGGTTGCGGCGCAATGGTCTCTATCTCACCCTGGATGCGGCCGCGACTATCAACAATTACTTTCCGGTAACCGTCCTTGCCGCGCAAATACTCGTCGTAGGTTTGCTCCAGGCCGCTTAGTCCGATCACGTCGCCGGGCTTCAGACCTTTATCTTTATAGCCGCCTTGCTTCAATTGCTCCGGACTAATTTCGCCTACATATCCAAGCACATGGGCCAACATGCCGTTAGCGGGATAACGGCGCTGCGGCTGTTGCTCCACACGCAACTCCGGAAACTCCAGTTCATGCGCTTCGACCCAGGCGATGTCTCCCTGACTCGCATCCTGTTTTACCAGGATGGTTTCAAAGGCAGGCTGCGAGCCAATCTGTTCAAAACGATCACGCAAAATGTCGGCGTCGACGCCAAGCGCGCCCGCTAGCGGTTGCGACAAAGAGATAAGCTGGCGATCGCGCAAGTCTTCACGCGACAGGATCACGTTGTAGGTTGGGCTGGAAGTAACCAGCGCATGACCATCGCGATCAAATATCACGCCGCGCGGCGCCGGGATCGGCAATAACCGGATGCGCTGATTCTGGGCTATCTCGCCGTAGTACTGTCCGCGAACGAGTTGGATGACATAGAGGCGGATTCCCAGCAGGGCAAGCAGCAGCACGACAAAGCCCTGCACGATCAGGAGACGGCTGCGGAGGTTTTGCGAAGAGTCTTCGAACTTCATAAATACAGAGGTCGGAGACCAGCGGTCAGATGCCAGATGTCAGAAGGACGTTAGAGAAATACAAATCTCACGATTAGCCGGCGACCTCGGATCTCTGACTTCTGACCTCTGCTTTCTCATCTTCTTTTCAACGTACTGGCGCCGCGTCGCGCGCCTTTCCGACGCGAAGCAAACGAGCGACGTTGCCGGGCGCGTTCGGTGAAAAGTGAATTCAGCAAATACAGAGCAAAGGTTCCGATAATGGTTGTGCCGATCAAACGGTAAGACATTGTTTGCATAAACGGCACGGTCGGCGGGTAGCCGAGTGAACGATGCCAGAAAACGTAGATTAGCGAATCGATCACGGAAGCGGCTGCCAGCACCGGAATCCGCAGCAATGTGTTTTCAAGGTTAACGCGAGTAGCTGCCAGATAGATCAAGTATGCGGTCAAAGTCTTCGAAAAGCCGCCGGCTCCGAGGAGCCCTCCGCTCGCTGCATCTACTGCGATACCCGCGACGGTGCCGACGATTAGCGCATGCCAGGCATGTCGCTGCAAGGCAATATAAACAACTACAATCAGCGGAAAGTCAATATAGGATAGCGGCGACCAAACGATCCCCAGGGACAACTGCAGGACTATGGCTATTGCCAGTGCGGCCGCAATTTTAAGTTGAGGCATCGGTGAAAGTGACGAGTGAAACGTGAAAAGTGAATAGCAAGGAAAATATTCTGCTTTTCACTGTTTACCCTTCACCCGTTTACTGCTTCTTCGTCTTATCTACGTTTGGCAGGGTCTGTTCGGGAGCCGGCCGCGCTGGGGGACGATAAAGCAGCACCGCCACTTCTTCCAACTGGTCCAGTTTCGCGCCGGGCCTGATCAAAATCTCGTGAGACTGGGTAGCCGTGCCCGCCTTCACTTGTACAACCTCACCCACCGTCAACCCCGGTGGATATATTCCGTCCTGTCCAGTTGTCAGTATGTAGTTACCGACTTCAACCTTTTCCAGACCAGAAACATAACGCATTTCGATCAACCCTTTGTCACCTAAGCCCCTAACTGATCCCAGCGCGCCCGAACCTCCGATTTGTCCGACGATTGCTCCGGCTGCGGCTTTTTCGTCGGTAATCATCATCACTTGTGCGGTCCAGGGGCTCAGGGCAATCACGCGTCCGACTATTCCACCGCCCGTGACTACCGGCATATTCAGAGCGACGCCTGAAGAACTGCCGCGGTTGATTGTAATGGCATTGAACCAGGTTGATGAGTCACGCGCGATTACGCGAGCCACGACCCGATCGTAACCGGTTTGTTCCTTGAGACCGAGGAGACCTCTGAGCCGCTCGTTTTCGGTAGTTGCCTGCTGCGCATTAAGCACCTCCAGCTGGGCAGCCGACAACTTTTCTTTCAGTTTTTCGTTTTCCTTCGCGGCGCTGCGAAAGTTGACGATCTGTTTGACGAAGTTTGTGCCGGCCCCGCTGGCGCCGGACGATATGCTCTGCGCGGGAGATACCAGGGCCTGGATCCACACTCGGAGTAGCCGCTGCCTGGTGGCGCCATCGCGAGCGTCCACGGCCATGATCACCAGATTCGTCAGCAACAATATCCCGAGCCAAATAGGCGCGCGCTGGCGAATCTCTCTTTGGGTGCGAATAGCGGCCATTGAACTAGTAAATCGTAAATCGTCAATGGTGAATAGTTAGAACCTGGTGAACCGCAGATCGTAATTAGAAGCTTCGCGAAACCACGCTTTCTATTTACGATTCACGATTTACTATTCACCGTCTTTTTACATGCCACTGGTCATCGTGTTTTCCCACTTCACTCGCTTGAGCAGATCGAAGTCGGAAAGCATCTTGCCAGTGCCCAGCACAACCGAAGCTAACGGGTCCTCGGCCACGGATACCGGCAAACCAGTCTCGATTGAGAGGCGCTTATCGAGGTTTTTCAACAGGGCACCGCCGCCGGTCAAAACTATGCCGCGTTCGACGATATCTGCGGAGAGTTCAGGGGGGGTGCGTTCCAGGGCCACGCGCACTGCATTAATGATAGTAGCGATCGAGTCGGCGAGAGCCTCGCGAACTTCTTCGTCTGACATCGTGATCGTCTTGGGTATTCCTTCGATCAGATTTCGCCCGCGGACTTCGTAAGACAACGGTTCATCGAGTGGATACGCCGAGCCCAATTCAATCTTGATCGCTTCGGCAGTTCGTTCGCCAATCAGCAAATTATACTTACGCTTGATGTAGGAGATGATCGCCTCATCCATTTCGTTTCCGGCAACGCGAACGGCGCGCGAGTAAACAATACCGCTCAAACTGATGACAGCGATGTCTGTGGTGCCCCCGCCGATATCAACCACCATGTTTCCGTGTGGCTCAGTAATCGGTAGCCCGGCGCCGATGGCCGCCGCCATCGCTTCTTCGACCAGATAAACTTCGGATGCTTTGGCGCGGTAGGCAGAGTCTTCAACCGCGCGTCTTTCGACCTGCGTAATCTCAGAGGGTATGCCGATGACAACCCGCGGGCTAACCCACGTCTTACCGTTATGAGCTTTGCGAATGAAGTGTTGCAGCATTTTCTCCGTCACTTCGAAGTTGGCGATTACGCCATCCTTCATCGGACGAATAGCCACGATGTTGCCGGGAGTGCGTCCCAACATCTCTTTGGCATCGCGACCCACGGCTTCAACCTGGTTGGTGACCTTGTTGATGGCCACAATTGAAGGCTCGGACACCACGATGCCTCTTCCTTTGGCGTAAACGAGCGTGTTTGCCGTTCCCAAGTCTATCGCCAAATCACTTGAGAACAAGCTGAAAATTGATTTAAAAGCCATCTATTGATCTCTTCCCGCAATAATGAATATGAGAGTACCGGTCGGGTGGGCACCAGCTACGACTGTTCCCAAATGGCAAACCAGATATCCAGCTAGACGGCCATAAGAAAACGGCAAACGCGCTGGGCAGTCACCATTTGCCAACTACACGTCGAACACCAACTCCGTATCAACAAACCAAGATACACTGATTCTCGATCTTTACGCTATCAGGAAAAAGCTTTTCCGTCTTCAGTCTGCAAGCTATCCGCTGAGGTGGTGATTTCACCCGGCACTCTTGCCTCTCTGGATCGCATTGCAGCGAAGCGGATACAGTTCTTGTTGGCAGCCTTGGCCTCATACATGGCGGTGTCAGCTGCTGCTATTAACTGTTGCGGCGAAGATGCATGGACGGGAAATGCCGCTACTCCAAAACTGGCTGTCAGCGACAACTTCAAGTTTCTTCCGGCGTTAAATCTATGGTCCGCGATCTTTTCGCGAATGCGCTCCGCCACCGTCCCGGCGACGTCCATTTCAGTATCTGGCAGCACGATTACAAATTCGTCTCCACCGTAACGGGCCACCGCATCGGTGTCGCGAATGGAAGACAGAATGACGGCCGCCATCTCCATCAGCACGTGGGAGCCGCCGAGGTGACCGTGTGCATCGTTTACACGTTTGAAGTCGTCGAGATCGAGAAATAACGCGGCGACGCTGGAACCGTAACGGCGCGCGCGCCGAATCTCGTTCAGAAGAAACTGTCGCAGGTAGCGGGCGTTGTGCAATTTCGTCAAGTCGTCTGTTTGCGACAAGCGCTCGGCTTCGCCAATGCGTACGGCGTTAGCAAGGGCGGAGGCTACCGGCAGAGAAAGCGCATCGAGAACAGTCAGCTCTGATTTTGTAAAGGTACCTCGGCTGCGCGCGCCTTCGAGTACGCCGAGAATCCGTTCGCCACAAACCAGTGGCACCGCGATGAAGTGTTGTCCCCGTTCCTTCTTTCTAATTGTGCCCATACCAGCTCCAGCAAGTCTGGCAGCCTTCGACTCGGCACCGAGGGAAAGTGCTTGTTCTCTCAGGAGCAGCCGGCGCCAATCACTCAATTGATTCGCGGTCGTTTCGTCTACGGGACTGAGCGAAGCAATTGGCTCGAGGGTGGCAACATCTGGCCCTTTGGCGTCAGAGAAAAGATAGATGGTCCAACAGTCAGCCTGGAGCAGGGGCGCGAGACCGGCGAGGGCGGTGTGCGCTGCGCTGTTTTGATCGCCGATGAAGTGGAGGGAGGCAACCAGATCAAAGGCAGCGCGCAGTTGACCCGATTTCATCTTCGCCGGAAGTAATTTGACGGCCTCTTCCGCTGGCGGACTAACCAGCTCCGGCAATTTCAACTCGCCGGTAACTCCATGACCTTCTATTTCGTGGAGCAGTGCCGGTAGTTGCGCTGCCTTATCCGCAATGGCGCGGAAGCCCAGCCGCTTCAAGGTCGCGCCGTCCAGGTTTCGCCAACTGTGGCCCTGAAATCCGGTCAATTGACGACGACAAGCAATTATGGGGGTGCCGGGCCAGGAGTTTGTTGCCTGTTCGATGGCCCCAAGTAACTCGACCATATCAGCGCCGGGAACCACTTCATAGAGAACTGCGAGCGGAAGTTCATCCCAAATGTCGTCATCACTTTTAGTGGTCGGCCGCGCCGCCGGCGTACTCGACTCAGCTTCGCGCAAACCTTCAATCAAGGTTTTGACGCCCGCCAGACGCAGCGCCTCAATCAGCTCGTAAGCTGGTGCTTCGTGGGCGTCAGTTAAGAGGATTACGTGTCTTGACATTCAAATTGGACAAACCGCTGACTAACTCCTGCCTCGACTCGGGCGTACGGAAAGGGGGAGACGATAAGGTGTCAAATTACCTCGCGAGTCTTCGGCGTCGATTGTCACCTCCTGGGTTCCCGGTGGCGCCGTGACCTGAAGTTGAAACGATCCATCGGCCGGCACGATCGTGTCGCGCGCACCAGCTCGAATTGTCGTTCCCGGCTCCGCGCGACCACTGACGAGGTAAAGATTGCCACCGAGCAACTCCGCGGCGAGATTCGAGACAGCCACGCGCGATCCGGAACCCCGCATGGCGACGATGAATTTCTTTGGGTCGCTGGGGTCGCTGATTTGTCCCGTGGCAGCGATGGCGCGAACGCGCCAGAAGTAGACACCCGGCCGCAGATCGCTGGCAGTGAATTCCGTCGATCCAAGTTGATCGCGCTCGACCACTTTACCGCCGTCAACGAAGAACGGAGACGTAGCCACCTCTACTCGATAGGAAGCAGCGGTGCCTGATTGGGGGCTCTGCCACTTCAACGAAATGTTGGCTGACCCATTTCCTTCAACGAAAAACTTTTCCAGATCGCGCGGCTGCGATGGCTGGGGAATGTCAAGTAGTCGTTGTGGCGCGGAGAGAGTTCCCTGGGGATTCACGGCGACGTAATCTCCCCCATGGAAGGTCGTCTTTTCACCGCTGCGATTGGTAACTTCAATCGCACCGGTGTTCACGCGAATCTCTTCAGTGCCCTCCGGATTGACGCCGAAGCTAGCCCCGGTCTGCGCGCCAATTTTGCTGCTTGTCTTGTGCGTCTCAACCACGTTGTTAGTGCCTTCCGGTTGCTGCTCGGTGCGCACATACATCTGACCGCTGTCTACGACCACGTGAACGTTGGTCTTTTTGCCGCCGTCGTCGCTGGCGTTGTCGCGCACGATGATCGTGCTGTTGGGGCGGACTACGAGCGTTGAGCCGTCAGCCATGCTCACGCGCGCCCGCCCGCTGTCCTGCGTCTGAACTGTATCGCCGGGAAAAAGCTCGGTGTCTGCGGACGGAAGAACTGTTTCGCGCGTAGCCGAGCGGATAATGCGCACGTCGCCTTCAAAGGAAATGAACCGCGCGCCGGACGGCTGACTTGGCCCTGACCCTACATTCTTCAAGGGATTGCCATATTTCCAGACATATAAAGCCCCGCCGGCCGCTAGCGAGCAGAGGAAGACCAGCGCGACGAGGAGATAAACGACGCGCTTCTGGACTGCCCACCAATCAAAAACAAAATGCCGGGTCTTTGTGATCATTCTTTTTGAAGCCGTTAGGAACTGAGGGGCAACTGCAAACTGCGGAATCGTCCGCTGGCGCAATCAAATGCCGGGGCGGGGCTTTTGATTAAGAAATCTGCCAGGTGTGGAAAGTCGGGCAACCGTACTGGCCGCGGATGTCGGTGATCCGCAACATCGCAACGGCAACACTGCCAAGTCGAATCTAGCACAGCGACGAGAGCACGTTCAAGCTTCTCCTTTTCCATGAGATTCCGCTTGTGCGGAACTCTCGGTCGGGGTGAAGGGAACTTGAGAAAATCCGATGGAGCCTGGCTTACTTTTCTACAGACGTGGCACTCGAATCCTCTTCTTCAAAAGGCGCTTCGAAGTCTTCGGGCAGGTCAACATCGACATCCATCTCGGCCTCTTTTGGCCGGAGGATTGAGGCGGCCACAGAGGCAAGCAAAACAGTGGCAACAACGAGCAGTGAAACCCACACCTTAATAACAATGTGGAAGCCTTCGATCAGCATCTTCACGCCAATGAAGGTGAGTACGATTGCCAGTCCCATTCTGAGATACCGAAATTTTTCCACCACTCCAGCCAGCAAAAAATACATCGAGCGAAGTCCGAGAATGGCGAAGACGTTAGAGGTGTAAACGATGAAGGTGTTGGTGGTGATAGCGAAGATTGCGGGGATTGAGTCAACCGCAAAAACCAGATCGGTGACTTCAACAATTATCAATACAAGCAGCAGCAGAGTTCCGGTCAGTTTGCCGTTAACTCGGGTAAAGAAATGTTTGCCGTCGTAGCTACGAGTGATCGGTATATAGCGGGTAATTGCGCGCACTACCGGATTCTCTTCAGGTTGAATATCGCTATCGTCCTGCCGAAACATCTTGAAGCCCGTATAGACGAGGAAGGCGCCGAAGAAATAGAGGATCCAATGGAAGCGGTTAATCAGCGTGCCGCCGATAAAGATCATTGTCAGGCGCATCACGAGCGCGCCCATCACACCCCAATAAAGAACCCGGTGCTGCACCTTCGCGGGCACCTTAAAAAAGGAAAAGATCAGCAGGAAGACAAAGAGGTTATCAACCGAGAGCGAAAGTTCGATGACGTAGCCAGTCAGGAACTTGAGTCCCAGATCGGCGCCTTGATACCAGAAGACGATGCCGGCAAATATCATCGCCAGCATGATCCAGACAGCACTCCAAATTGCTGCCTCGCGATGCTTAATAACGTGAGCTTTACGGTTGAAGAGGCCGAGATCCAGGCTCAGCATGAAAAGGATGAAGAGAGAGAAACCGATCCAGAGCCCTGCTGAGTTGCCAATCGAGTTCATTCAGGACAATAAAATAGCATCCGGAATCGCCAGCGGCAATTGCTGGTTAGTTTGGTAGTGTCCTATTCCCTGGTTCCACTTCACGCGAGCTTAGGGTTAGACGGACCATGTCGCTAGCTCCCGGTTCCGCATTTGTGCGGAGCTATTCCGTGGTTTTGTTCACTGTAATGGTCGGCAAGGTTCGTTAATACTAAACTGAACCAGGACACATCGAGTGGGCCGGTTGCGCGCTCATCCCGTCTCCTTTACAATCCGCGGTTTGCTGGAAAGGTAATAATTATGCTCAAACAACTATCGCGCCTGGAACGCACCCGCAACATCATCATCGTCGGGTTTGCAGTCTTAATGGCAGTCAGTCTTATTGTTTTCTACGCCCCCGGAAGAAACAGCAGCAACCTGGAGCCCTCCAAAGACACCTCGGTGTTGGCCAAGGTTGGGCGAGAAGAAATCACCGTTGCCGATGTCGCGGCGCAGAAAGAAAGCATGCAGGCAAGGTATCGCGGAATTAGTCTGGCGCAGCTTGGCCTGACAAACAAGCGCATACTGGATGGACTGATAGATAAAAAAATTGTTGAGCTTGAATCGATTCGTTTAGGACTGTTTCCTTCGGAGGCAGACGTAGCAGACGAGATCCGGAAACAGTTTCGCGACCCAAGTACCGGGGAGTACATCAATCTGGATCCAGACAAGGATCCGGCGCGTTACAAGCAGATAGCGATTTCAAACGCCGGAAGCATGGAGGCGTTTGAGCAACAATTTCGTGATCAGCTGGCGCTTAGAAATCTAAGAGCTTTCGTCACGGCGGCGATTAGGGTTTCGGAAGACGAAGTTAAGGACGACTTCCAACGCACCCACTCTACTTTTGATGTCAGCTATGCGGTCGTCTCCGCTGATAAATTAGCTGAAAAAATCCAAACCTCTGACGAAGAGTTGAAGAGCTATTACGAGCAGCACAAGACTGACTTCCGAATCCTCGAACCACAAAAGAAGGTTCGCTATGTTTACGTCGACCAGGCTAAGTCTGGTGAGAAACTCGAGATCACAGATAAGGACCTGCACGCTGAATTTGACAGTATGCCGGCCACGAGTAAGCAGGCAGGCGTCAAGGTCCAGCAGATTCTTTTGAAAGTTGCGCGTAAGGATCTCGATGCGACCGTGGAACAAAAAGCCAAGGATCTGATCGCGAAAGCTCGCGCCGCGAGTGCTGATACCGGCGAGAAAGTATTCGAAGACCTGGCACGCGGAAACTCCGAAGATCCGGCAACAGCGAAGAGCGGCGGTTTCCTCGCTCGACCTTATAAGAAGAACCCAAACAAGGTTGATGGCCTATATGATCGCACGGTTGACATGCAGCCTGGCGATGTTTCCGACATTCCCATCAAATATGGCGGCAACTGGTACATCCTGCGTCGCGGAGAAGCCGTACCCAAGACGTTTGACGAGGCTAAGCCAGAGGTATTGGCGTCGTTGCGCAATCGCAAGGGATACGTGGCTGCGGCGAAATTAGCAGAACGAGCCCAAGCTCGGCTGAAAGAAACGAAAGATCCACAGAAAGTGGCGCAGGAGTTGGCGGCTGAGGCCAACATGAAGCCCGCGGACATGGTTAAGGAAACACCTTTCATCAAACCAGGTGATGACGTGCCAGGCATCGGCAGTAGTCAACAATTCGAGGCAGCAATCGCGCCTTTGAACAATGCCAACGACGTCGGCGATCGAACGGGCGTTAAGGGTGGTTTTGCTATCCCCATGTTGGTTGAGAAAAAAGAGCCACGCATTCCGGAATTCGATGAAGTGAAGACCGATGTGGCTAAGACCCTGAAACTGCAACGCGCTAAAGAGCAGTTGGAGCAAAGGGCCAAAGATATAGTCGCCTCGTTGAATGGTGCTGCCGATGTGAAAGCGGCTGTTGAGAAGGCTGGGTTTGAAGTTGCCACCGAAGATAGTTACAAACTCGGCACGCCGCTGGGCTCAGCCGGAACGAGTCCCGCGCTCGACGAAGCTATTTACCCGCTGAAGACCGGGGAAGTAGGGAAGAGAGCGATAAAGGTTGGCGAGGCCTTCGTTGTCCTGGGAGTGACGAATCGTCATGAAGCTGACCTTGCGGAGTTTGCGAAGCAGAAAGAACAGTTGACGCAGACGATGCTTTCAGGCAGACAAAACCAGGTTTACGAAGACTACCTGGGTGCGGTCCAACAGCGGATGAAGCAGGAAGGCAAGATCAAAATCTACCAGGATGTGGTTGCCAACCTCGAAGATAGTGAACCTGAGATTGCCCCCGCACCGCAGCGTCCGCAATTTCCAATTCCGACCAGATGAAGCGACAGAAGGCCGCCGACCGACTACGCCTCAGTCCCGCCAGACGCTACAACCTTCTGCGGTCGACCGTCGGCCGTCGCCCGTCGTTTAGTTCCCCCGCATCAGCGGAGCTACTTGCGATTGCGAAACCGCAGTGCGGATCACAAGTTCGTTGCCCACCGTATTAGTTTTCAAATTGTCGAGCGCGCTTCGTGCGAGTATGCCCTTTACTCCGGTTACCCGGTTGATAAAAAATCCACCGAGCTGTTTCATACCCTCGACCGTATCGCTGAGATTCTTCGCGGAATCAGTGTCCACGGTGCGGGCCGTCAGCATTAACTCCAGACTAGTCGCAGTCATACCCAGGGTGCCGTAAACCTGGCGTACCGCCGTCAGTTCACGCGCGATTGTATCGTTTGTCAGACTCAGGTTCTCCAGGAGCTTAGGCGAAAGGTTGCCGCCAAAACCCACGATCGCATCAGGGTCGCGGGTGGCTAGCGCGAGCAACTCGGGGTTGGGATGTTTGCCGGCTTTGGTCGCATCGATGGCGCCGCGCACCGCGTCAAGATCTCCCAAAGCAAGTGTGTTGCCGTCAAGCGCTGAAACCGCGAGGTCGCGCACTTTAATGTCCCACAAACCGAAAAGCCTGAGCTGTCGATCGAGACTGAAGATGTAGATCGTCTTTGCCTGATACTTCTGTTCAACGTACTTGCCGTTTGTCGCTAACCTTCCGGCGGCAACCATCGCTCCGGCGTTGAACGTTCCCCGCGCCAAAGCAATAGTCGAAACGCGGGTAACGCCTTCACGTGGGTATTGGTAACTAAAGCCAAGTGCTACTTGATCAAATGAGCGCGGATCGAGACCGGTCTGCGTCTTAAACTTTGCTAACTCGTTGGTGGCTTCGGCCAGCTTCGCGGGATTCTCGGCCAGAAGTTTGGGCATTGCTTCGTTGAATAAGCGGGCCACGCTAATGATCGCAACGGCGTCAGCCGGCGGCAAAGAAGATAACAATGTGGGCGCCGGTTTGGTGCTCCTTAACGCACGATTTCTCTGGGCAATACCGATCGCCGAAACGGTAAGAGTAAGCAAAAGTGCCGCTGCAAATGACTTAAGAATACTGTACTTCACAATAGAAAACCCTTTCTTGTATTGGCCCACTCGAGCCACTGCCTTGATGTAACGCAAACTGTTAGTTGCCAACCTGCCATCCCGAGGTTGGCTCCCGAGTCCTGCAGTCGCAATCTAAAGGTTGAACTCCGTACTGCTTAAACTGGCGATGCTCAGACTCGTTCGAGCAGCAGCGCTAGTCCCATACCCCCGCTAACACAGAGAGTCGAGAGCCCCAGCCGGGCGTCGCGCTTCTTCATTTCATGAATTAGCGTCGTGGTTACCCGAACGCCGGTGCAACCGATGGGATGTCCCAAAGCGATCGCGCCCCCGTTTACGTTTAGCCGGTCCTGATCAAACTTCAGTTCTCGATCACACGCGATCGCTTGAGCGGCGAAAGCTTCGTTAAGCTCGATGAGATCGATATCTGCCAGCGCCAGCTGCTGCCTTGCCAACAAAGCCTTGATCGCCGGCACGGGCCCAATGCCCATAATCTCTGGAGCCACGCCGGTGACCTCGTAATCGACGATTCTGGCTTCGGCCCGGACGCCAGACTCTGCCAAAGCTGCTTCACTTAAAACAACTATGGCCGCCGCACCGTCTGTTATCCCTGAAGAGTTTCCCGCCGTGACTGTTCCATCTTTGGAAAACACCGACGCTAACTTGGCCAGGTCAGCACTCGTGGTATTTGCCCGCGCGTGCTCATCAAGAGTGAAGTTGGTCATTTCACCCTTGCGGCCTTTGATTTCCAACGGAGTAATTTCTCCGTCAAATCGTCCTGACTCAATCGCAGCCTGTGCGCGTCGCTGGGAGCGCAGCGCGTATTCGTCTTGTTCCGCGCGCGAAATCCGATATTGTCGCGCGAGGTTTTCGGCGGTTTCTCCCATTACCAGTCCCGACAAAGGATCATTGAAGCCGTCGCGATACATCCCGTCGACTAATTCCGTGTTACCCATGCGCATTCCCCAGCGCGCTCCCTCTGCGAAGTAGGGCACTCGCGACATGCTCTCGGTGCCGCCCGCCAGCACGATCTCCGCGCGACCCAACATGATTTGCTGCGCCGCCAACATAATCGCCTGCAAACCCGAGCCACAAGCCTGATTGACGGTGAACGCCGGCACTGTCTCGGGCACTCCGGCGCGATACGTAATTTGGCGCGCCACGTTTGGCCCACCGCCCGCCTGTCGTGCGCATCCCCAGATCGATTGTTGGATCTGATGGGGGGGCAAACCCGCTCGTTCCAAACTAGCTTTTGCGGCAGCCACACCCAGATCCGCCGCGGTCCAGGAGGCCAGTGTCCCCCCAAAGCGGCCGATGGGCGTGCGCACGGATGCGGTAAGGTAGACGTTTTTCATTGGTAGTTTGTTAGCGAGTTATGATTTGAATTTGCTTAAGCAAAAATGGTAGCACACGCCGAAAGTAACGGCGAACCACGCTTCCGAAACACTACTGGTCAGTGCGCGCCAAAGCAAGACGTCTTTCATCCGACTCAGAACCATTGCGGTCAAGTGTCGTGGCCTTCCGGTGGACTGACGCTTAGGATCATCGCCTACAGTGGCACTTGCGTTGGTCTGGCAAGCGTCATCAGTTCCGATCCTGCAACGATGTCTGAGCGCCTTAACACGCCGGCCCGTCTTGAAGCGGCGCGATCAAAAATCGCGGAGTTGCTGACCACCCACGTCGAATGGTTCTGCACGCTCAACGGCGGAGATGCCCTGGCGTTGCGACAGAGTGAGTTGGACATCTCGGTCGCTTTTGGAAAACTGATCCTGACAAGCTGGACCGAGAAGGGAACTCGCGCGTCTAAGATTCTTTCCTGGGAGTTCACTGACGAAAAACTAACCCTGATCGGCTCTCGCCGAATGGGAGCTGAACACCCCGTGATCGAACTTGTGCCGCGCGCCGCCGCCGGCGCGATCGCACTCACAGTGAAACGGGCGCGCCAGCAACGCGCAACGCAACTGGGCGAGTTGGCGTGTCTGGTCCACGCAGGCGCGAAACTCGAGCGCGCCACGCTGAGCCCCGGCGCGCGGCGCGGACAACCGGGCCGCTACGCGCGAATTCTTTTGCGACAGCGACATCAGCGCATCGCCGTCACCGGATCGGTTGCCGCTAGCAAAGCGGCCGATGCGGACGCATTCCTCTCTGCCGCGTTGCTGTGGTTCAAGCGCACCAGCGAACGCGCCCGGTCCCCCTACATCCAACAGCTTTGGTTGATTGTCGAACCTAATCTGCTCAAATCTATAGTTCAACGAGTCGCTATGTTGCGTCAGAGCCTGCGCGAGACAATTGCTGTTTACGAAGTTGATCCGCAGTTGACTGAGATGAGGTTCGTAGACGTGCCTCCGCTTGAAGACTCCTGGAAGCGCAAGCTTGCTCGCTTTCCGCCAGTTGCAGCAGGGGAGTTAAGCAAGATCGCCCGCAGGCTAAGCGATCTTTCGCCGGATGCAATAGATGTCGTTCGCGCTCGCCACGGTGAAACGATTCGCTACTTCGGACTGCCATTCGCGCGCGTGCGGCGGCTGATGGGAAGCGAGCAACTACGGTTTGGCATAGAAGGCGCCCGGCGGCGACTGCTCGACGAAAACAGTGAAGGTGAATGGAAAAATCTCCTGACTGAATTGATAAAACACCGATCCGCTAACGCCTCCGACCACCACCATGTTCTCTACCGCAACGCCGCCGAGGCATGGCTGGAGTCATTGCTGCGGCGCGACATCACCCGGCTCGATCCTGGTCTGATCATCGCGCCGCTGCACGCACAGTTTAGGACGGCGCGCGGTGGCGTGCTCGGCGTTCGCCCGGTTGATCTGTTAGCTCTGAGACGTGATGGACGGCTCGTGGTTATCGAGCTAAAAGTCTCAGAAGCGCGCGAGCATGTTTTGCAGGGAGTCGATTACTGGCAGCGCGTAGAAGCTCACCGGCGTCGCGGCCACGTCACGCGCGCTCGTTTATTTGGCGACCGAAAAATCGGTAACCAAGCGCCCCTGGTTTACCTGGTGGCGCCAACCCTGCGAGTCCATCCTTCCTTTAATACTTTGGCGCGCTCAATCGATCCTGACATCGAGGTTTATCGCTTCGATATCAATGAAGACTGGCGCGCCGAAGTGCGCGTGATGCGACGTATGCGCGTTAACTAAAGGCCAGGTTAACGAGTCGATAGCGGCTGTGATTGGAGTCCAAAGGCCTGCGGATTCTCGCCGATGATCGCTGCGGCAAAAAAGCGCGGCACGTAATAGACGTTCTCGTTTTGAAATGTTGCATCAAGCTTGTTGCTGTCAGCCGTCAGGGCGCAGATACTGCACTGCTTGTTCGTCTCGTTAACGAGAGCTCTTAAGTCGCTGGCAGTTTTCTTCCCGCCCCGATTGTAGGACAACAACGCCAGAGCCTCTTTCATCGGATCATCTTTGAATCTCTCGAGATTATCGTTGATGTAGCGCGCTGCGGCGTCAGCGGATTTCTCGACGTTCAACAAGTCACTCGCGGAAAGGCCGTAATGCTCACCAGTCTGCGGTAGAAACTGAAACATGCCGATGGAACCCATGGAGTTTGGCATCTGAATGTTTACATACTCCGACTCGATCCAGGGAAGATAGAGGCCGATGAGTGGCGAGACGTTACGCGCCTTGAATGCGGCGATCAGCGTCGGCGCCTGGGTCGTGCCCCGTTCGAGGACGACGCGCAAATCACGATTTCCCTCACTTCCGATGCGTTTCGCGTAGCGATCAACCTGCCTTTGAATGTTCTCTGTGAACGCCGCTGTGAATTGGTAGTCATTGCCGGACATTTCCCTGCCAATGCTTTGCGCGTGAGCAGCGACAAAATCCGACCGCTCGTTCGGAGTCATCTGTTGATAAGTCTTGCCGGCTGACTCTGGTTGCGCGTGGCCTCGCTGCGAGTTCATTGCCAGGCAAAAGCCCAGAGATAAAAGTAATAGCGACATTTTTTGCAGTCTCATGTTTTGGTCCTCGTTAGTTGATCAGAAAATTGCGCCCAGGTTACGGGTAAGATTTCCCCAATAAGGTTAAGCGAGAAACTGAGCCGGAAGTGTTCAGCAAAGAAATCTGCTAGCGAGAAATCGAAGCGAAAGTGTTCATCGATCCTGACAATCTTGCCGGCTTTGTTGGCGAGTTTGGTAAACATTCGACAAACTGCAGCCGAACTTCCGATGTTAGAATCTCGCCGTGGTTACGACTCTTAATAGAGACGATTTAACCGGACTGTTAATCGAGTGGGGCCAGGGAACCCCCGGCGCGCTCGAAAAGCTAACCCCGCTAGTCTATGACGAGATCCGACGCATCGCGCATCGCTACGTGCAGCGCGAGCGTGCCGGACAAACGCTGCAAACCACGGCCCTCGTGAACGAAGCTTACTTGCGGCTGGCAGGTTCGCAAAACATCGACTGGCAGAATCGCGCGCATTTTTTTGCGGTCACTGCGCAAGTGATGCGTCGCATCCTGATTGATCAGGCGCGCAGACGACACTACGTAAAGCACGGTGGCGAAGCCCAACGAGTTGGGTTTGAAGCCGCAGCCAGAGAGACCTCGCTCATGTCGCCGCTACGCGCAGCGGAGCTGTTAGCGCTTGATGAGTCTTTAGCGGAACTAGCTCGGCTGGATCCGCGCAAAGGCCAAGTGGTGGAACTCCGTTACTTCGGCGGGCTAAGCATCGAGGAAGTCGCAACGGTTTTGGAAGTTTCACCCATGACGGTGCGGCGCGATTGGCGTGCAGCTAAGGCGTGGCTCTATCGAAGGATGAGGGATGAAGGATGAAGTAAAGGCCGGCGCGTTGTTGTTCGTCCTTGATCCTTCCGCCTTCATCCTTGCCCGTTATGAGTCCTGAGCAATGGCAAAAAGTTGAGGCAGTGTTACAGGCGGCGCTTGATCGCCCGCCGGGGGAGCGTGCGTCGTTTCTGGATGAAGCCTGCGCCGGTGATGTGCAACTGCTGAACGAAGCGACTTCTTTAGTTAGCGCTTACAACGAGGCCGGAGATTTTATCGAACAGCCGGCGATAGTCCGAGACGCGAGTGTGCTCGTCGGAAGCGATCTCGCCGATAAGCTGGGACACGAGATTGGTCCATACAAGATCGTGAAGCGCCTGGGTGTAGGCGGCATGGGCGAAGTTTATCTCGCCGAGGACGCTCGGCTGGATCGCCTGGTCGCTTTGAAAATCCTGCCCACTTACTTTGCATCGGATGATGCACGCCTGCGCCGCTTCCAGAGGGAAGCTCGAGCGGCTTCTGCCCTCAATCATCCAAACATACTCACCATTCATGAAGTTGGAGAAATTGACGGAATCTATTTCATCGCCACAGAGTTTATCGATGGCGTAACCATCCGTCAGGCACTCGCAAATCAGGGGTTGTCGCTTGCAACTATTCTGGACATTACCGAACAGGTTGCTTCAGGGCTCGCCGCCGCTCACGCCGCGGGCATTGTTCATCGAGACATAAAGCCCGAGAACATCATGCGTCGCACCGATGGCCTGGTGAAAATTCTGGACTTCGGCATCGCGAAGCTGCTGGAGCCCGACACTGCCAACCGGGGTGAAACCGAACCCGGTGGCAGTATTCACACCGAAGCGGGCTTGCTTTTGGGAACAGTAAACTACATGTCGCCCGAACAAGCCCGCGGCCTTCCGGTTGATGAACGCACTGACATCTGGAGCCTCGGAGTTGTTCTTTACGAAATGCTGGCCGAGCGATTGCCATTTAGTGGCGCAACCCGCATGGACACGGTGGTGGCGATTCTGGATCGAGAGCCATTGCCGTTAGCGGTAGTTGCGAGAGCGCACTACGACGTGTCACCGCTCTTGGAGCGAACAATCGAGAGTTGCCTGCGGAAAGAAATTGCTGACCGCCTGCGGTCGGCGAATGAGTTGCTCGCGGCACTGAGGCGGATTAAAGAAGGGCCGGGAACTTTCATCGACTCAGCCACCAAAAGCGCCGGAGTTGCCGCCCATAATTCAGCGCGACAGACGCGAGGGTTGTCCCGACCCTACGCCTGGCCAATGCTCGCGTTAGTTTTAGTGCTAATTGGTGTTGCCGGTGTCGTTCTTTACCGCCGGTCTGCTTCAACCGCCTCGTCACTTGCTGTCGCGGCCCCAACAAGCGCGGCGACGGCAGGAAAAGTTTATTCGCAGATGAGCGAAGCGGAGCAAGTCAACTTCATCGACCAACAGGCGCAACGGATTTCGACGATGATGGGTGAACGTCCGGTTAAACTCGATCCCGAAGCGGCGGCCGTCATCAAGTCTTATGTCGATCGTTCCGCCAGGTCGCGACAACCTGGCGAAGAAAGTCTTAACGATGTCTACCAACGTGCGGGACCCTACGTGCCACTGATTGCGCGCTCGTTTGCAGCCCGCAAGGTTCCGATAATCATCGGTATCTACTTGCCGGTGATCGAGTCGGCATATCGAGATTGCTATGAGAACAGCATTGGCGCGCGAGGACTGTTTCAGTTCCTGCCGCCAACAGCGAAAGCTTATGGGGTGTCTTACGAGGAGATGTGCAACGCGGAAAAGGTGGCGCCGGCTGCGGCAAACTACATTGCCGATCGTATGGCGGAACTTGGAGAAGATTCAGAAAGTATGACGCTGGTGTTGCTGAGTTATAACCGCGGTGCGGAATCCGTAAGAAACAATTTGCGACAAGTCAGAGGAACGGAAAACTATGCCAGAAATTTCTGGACACTCTTTGCCCATCGCGACGAACTCGATGACGCTTTTCGTAATGAAGGCGCGCATTATGTGCCGAGTTTCTTCGCGGCCGCAATCATTGGCGAGAATCCGCAGACGTTTGGCTTGAGCACAGCCCCACTGTCGAGCCTGGCTGAGCCCGGCATTGTTTCAAATCTTTGAAAATTCTCAAGGAGAGAAACAGGTGCGATCAGTGACCAGGAACGACTCAGCGCGGAGCCAGCTTATCTTCGCCGGGCGTCATTTTCACAGGAACAGGTTTGGGCTGGGACTGTAATACTTGCCGGGCGATTTCGAGACGGCAAGTCCCTCTTACTGAGGGCGCGGCCAGCCGCTCGACGGTGGACGCCGTGAGATCGAAGTCTTCTTTGACGAGAGGCTCCAGAGCACTACTAAAACCAAACCCGAATTCCAACCGCGGGATGGTGAAATTTGACGTGCTGAAGCCTTCTATGCCAAATCGCGGCGCACTGCCATCCGCTACGTCAAATCTGTCTAAACCGTTAATGACCGCAATCGCTTGCTCGAGATCCGAGAACGCCTGGGAAACGTCGACCAGGTTTGAGACTACCACCTTTCCTAACCGGATTTTTGCGGTTTGCGTTGAACCGCCTTCGCGTTTGAGCGATCTATCAGCTTCAAACAATAATTCAATCGCGCGTTGGTGATTTGCGTCGACGCGCAATTTATCTTCCTCGGACTCCGCTTTGAAAGCTGCGAGTTTCTGCGCCACTGCAATCAGGGCCAACGCTCGTTCCGATGAGGGTGGGATCCGCAAAGCCGTTTCTTCCGCTCGCGCCAAATTGTTGTCGTTGAGGAACGTCAAGGCAGCACGATAGGACAAGAAAGCAATGATCTGATCTCGCATGTCGTCATCATTTTCAATCCGTCCCGCCAGGTCCTTGCCGCGTGCAAAGTCCTGTGCGTCTGTTGCCAGTGCCGCTTCGGCATATTTCAACTTTCGAGCGATAGGATTCAGTTGCCGTTCAGCTGCTTTCTCCAAAGCAGCAACCTGAAGCCGATTGACTTCATGAGCGGAAGCACCATTGCGGGCGGCCTCCCTAACATCTTCCATGCTGCTTGAATCCGGGCTGGTGGCTGACGGGGGAACCTTCGCCGCAAACTGAGCAGTGCGTGCCTGAACCGACTGCCATAACTCCGGCGCGTAAATCTGGAATGGTTGCGCCAGGGAAGTTGCCAATAGGAGAAGCTCCCCGGCGCGCGGGTCTCGTTCTTCGATTGGCAGTGGGGCGGACAGAAGCAACCCATGAACGACGATGAGAAAACGCCGCGCTCGATCAGGGTCTGCTTGCGCCGGGGTCTGCGGCGGCATCGTCGTTTGCACGATGGCCACGGTGGTGGCGCCGCCGGGCAGTTGGGTTAATACTTCGCCCGGCTGGAACAGATACGACGCCAGTATCTGCTCCTCGCTGACGCTGGATGCACTATTCATCAAGCGGTTAAGCGCCGAATCAAAAAGTCGGTCTCCAAGATTGGCGTTTTTCTGCCTGAGCCGCAGCAACACTGTTTGCAAATTAAAGGAGACTCCGTCTTGCAAACTACGTTCAGCGAGACCTAACGCCAAAGCTGGATCAGTGTCTATAGCGGATAGCGCCAGGCGCAATAGTTGCTCACTTCTCGCCGTACGGTCGTCGAAGGCACCGCGTTCACTCTTGTCTTCATTCTTGTTCACTTCCAGAGACTTTAGAAAGCGCTCTGCCAATTGCGGATCCCGCCGGCGCGCTATGGTCAGTATCCGCGTGCGCAAACTTGATTGTCGCGATCCCCGCCAAATCTGTCGCAGCCTACCGGAGTTCTCGTGGTCGTTAACTTCCTCAATCAGGTCCCAGGCTTTGATCAACCATCCGCGAGGTTTCGCTGTCTCATCCCACAACAAATCTGACGCTTCACCCAACGCCACCACAGCCGCCTCGCGATCGTCCCAAAACGCGGCTTCGGTTGCTGTTTGCTCAATCAGACTGATAACCCGCGCGCGTTTCAAATCATCAGCGTTGCGCTTTGCCTCAAGCTTCGCTCGCAGTGCGGATGAGGAACGCGGGGGATTCGGAGTTTGGGTGAAACTCAAAACCGGGAAAGCCAGCAACAGAAAAAGAACAGGAATGCGCTTCATTTTTGGAACTGCTCCTCCCGTGTCGAGTCTACGGAGTCTTGGCCGGTATCTGATTGGTTGGAACGCCTACTATCGAGTAGCCAGGTGGCAAAACTTTTGGCACCGGGCCGTAAGTGGAATAGCTACCGTCAGGCTCTATTTTGATATTCACTGTAGCCCTGCCATCAGGAAAGAGCTTGAATTGCCACAAGCGATTAACCTTCAAAGCGTATTGGCGGTCAAGCTGTGCATCGAAGAGGCGTATTGTTGATCGAAGCAAGAAAACTTGTGGATTCGACGCCTGAGCTTTCAAGCGTTCAGACACTCGTCCCGAGACGGGAACCGAAATGGTTACGTGGCGATTGTCCTCGGCCAGGACACTTCTTTTGGCAAACGATGATTGAATTAAACTCTCGCCGAAATCCGGGGCGTCAACCAACTGCGGTTCTGCTGTGAGCGCCTGCCAGTCTGCCACTCTTATCTCATAAGCGCCTTCCCAAAAACTTTTCGGGTTATCGAGGCCGGGCATCTCTTCAAGTGAGAGGATCAGAACAATTTCGGCTGGTAGTTTTGTCGGCTTGGGTGGCGCGGCTTTGCTGGCCTGCTCTTCGGAGCCTGAGAATCTCGCCATGGCAACAAGGGGGTTTCCTCCGCGCAGCGCAGCCGAAACAAAGACCGCGGTTATCGCGAAGATTGCCAGGCACAGAGAGCGAAGGTTCATAACTGTTGCTTACAACCCCACTTCTTTGAATAGAGCGTTCCGGCTTGGAGAGTTTCCAAAAGCGGTTTTCATGATTATGCCGTTATAGAGAAGGAATCGCGCTGGGAAATACTTAACGTGCAAAGACCTCATCAGCTGGCCGTCTTTATCAACGATAAAGTTCGTTCTAAATTCGCCCGCGTTTCGGAAGTCAATTATTTGATTTCTATCCTGAACACCGACCCCATAAACCGTAACCTGGGTCGCCAGCGTCGATTCGACCTGGGACAGCAACGTCAACTCTTTCCGACAGGCCGGACAATCTGTCGTGAAAAAGACCAACAGGACTTTTCCTTTCCTCAACCTGTCAGGTGCAACCGGATTACCGTTTAACTCAATCAAGTCAGTTGCGGGTAATGGTTCGTTCGAAATATAAACTGCATCTGCCAGCACGAGCGGCCGCGCCGCGGGTTGTGAAAAATGTAGGACCAGGAAGGCCAGACAAGGCAACAGGACCCCCGCGATCAGGGAAATAAGAACCACCGGCTTTTTGAGGAACTGGAGCATAAAGGCTCTCGTGAGTGCACAAGTGGGATTCGCTTGTACACTCACAGTGAGTCGTCCTATTCACAGATGTAGGCGCAAACGCAAACATCAGAACCGCAATTCTCGCCTACGAGAGTGCAACGCTTCCCTTGAACCACAATCATCTGAGCGCATTGGGCAAATACCGCTACGGTGGGGACTGAAAGAACTAGACCAATCGTGAATGAGACCAAGGCGAGTTTCAGTGTTTTCATGCTTTCCTCCTGTGGGGTTGTCGGAAGTGGATAATGAGCCGAAGTCTGAAAACTAACTGAGCCAAGTCGTGACGACCCTGCAACTACTGCGCAGAGCGACACTCAGCAGCGATCTTCATCTCTATTACTGAATATCTTTCGCACACGATATGAGGTTGACTGCCTGTGTCTCACGGGGGCATTCAGAATTCGGCTGAGACTGAATAAGGCTGATTCATCGAGGGGCGAATCTCGCAAGGCTCGGTGAAGGTCAGCCCGCTTGACGGAGCGCGCGCAATGTATGTCAACTTGGGTGGGCCGTCAAGCAAAAAACTTCTGACAGCAAAACTTCTGCGGGGGCCCCCATTTAAAGTGTTCCAAATGGTGTCCGCTTATGGTCGTCAGTGTTTTACGAAGATATCTTCTTGTTCGCGACCGCCGCGGGTGGTTTGCGCCGGGCTGGAAGCGGTACGCATCGAACTGATTGCCTGCTCGGCGGAGAGTATTCCCGAAGCGCGCATCTTAAACTCATCAACATTAGTCGCGTTGTGAAGCGCTTCTTCCATTGAGATAAGTCCGGCCTGGACCAGATGGAATAACGACTGATCAAAAGTCTGCATCCCGTATTGTGACGCCCCCGCGGCAATCGCCTCACGAATCAGATACGTCTTTTCCTCATTGATTATGTAGTCTCTAATCAAAGCCGTGGCCACCATCACTTCAACTGCCGGCACCCGACCCGCGCCCTTGGCTGCGCGCACTAGTCTCATTGAAACGACGGCTTTAAGAATGCCGGCAAGCTGAATGCGCACTGATTTTTGCTGGTGGGCCGGAAATGAAGAGACGATGCGCATCACGGTTTCCGTGGCATCGAGCGTGTGGAGTGTTGATAAAACCAGGTGCCCGGTTTCGGCGGCGGTCAGCGCAGTCTCAATTGTTTCATAGTCGCGCATTTCGCCGACAAGGATAACGTCAGGGTCCTGTCGCATCGCGCCGCGTAAGGCCTCGGCAAACGATCTGGTGTCAACGTCCACTTCACGTTGCGTTACAAACGAAAGTTTGTCCTTATGCAGAAACTCAATCGGATCTTCGATCGTGACGATATGTCCGCCGCGTAGCGTATTGATTCGATCGATCATCGCCGCGAGGGTGGTTGATTTACCCGACCCGGTTGAGCCGGTAACCAGAATGAGTCCGCGGCGTTCTTCGGTGATGCGATCAATTATCGGTGGCAGACCCAGTTCTGCCGAGTTTCTGGTTTGATCCGGAATTACGCGCAGGACCACGCTCACCGTGCCGCGCTGCTGAAAGATGTTCGCGCGGAATCTTCCCAATTCCTTGACGCCATAGCCGATGTCCACTTCGGAAACTTCTTTGAAGCGCTGCTTCTGGCGGTTCGACATCATGGCGAAGGCCATGTCGAGCGTATCTTCGGGTCGCAGTCGCGGAGCATCCGCGATCGGATGTAGTTCACCACCGATCCGCATGACCGGAAAGGCGCCGACTTTGAGGTGCAAATCGGAGGCGCCATGGCTGGCGGCAACTCGCAGGAGATCGTCTATCTTAACGGGCATATGGAGGCAGACCTTTCAACTAAAAAACTGGGCTAGCTGGATTTGTAGAATTTTGCGCTGAAGGGAGCGCTTGCTGGAACTTGTGGGGCGCATCATCCGGAACTGGTGTCGGTTAATGCGGAATTGAATATAGCCTGTCGCGACAAGGGTCGTCAACGCAATGTTTCTCAGGATGGTCTACCCGGGGCCGCAGCACTCTTCGATACCAGATCTCTTGTAACTCCTTTGAATAGTGCGTGATAGGTGTCTCAAATAAAACTGCTCGGACGCTATGAAAGCGTTGACTCCTTTCCGTCTTCGTTGTAGTCTGCCCGCGCATTCACCCGATTACTACCGGGCCACACCCTCCAGGTCGCCGATTCAGCCCGGGCAAAACAACTCCGCTCCATCACCCTCCTGGCAGATCTTACTCCGCTCAATGTCCGTCACTCATGGAGAAGGAAAATGAGAGCATCCCTGCGCCTGATCACGCTCATAGCAATAGTTTCCCTTGTTATCGTTGCTGCAACCTATGCATCCACGCGGGGTGCGTTCGGTGCCGGAGTTTCGGAAGTCAACCAGCCGCCAGTTGCTAATGACGACACGTTCAATACCCACGGCGGCGGCTACATTGGACCATTGCTATCGAATGACGTTGACCCCGAAAACGACCCGATGAATGCGCAAATTGTTACCTTCCCGACTCACGGCGAGCTTTCGGGCGTGGACGGCAACATTTTCTTTTACCAACTCTACGATTTGAACTTTACCGGAACAGATACTTTTACTTACAAGGCCTGCGATTTTCCTGATCACTGTTCGAATCCGGCGACCGTAACCCTTAACGTCGTTAATCAGGCGCCCGCGCCCATGCCAGATCAGTACGTGGTGCGCGGCAGAACGATCATCGGCCCCTTCTTCATCAACGATTCCGATCCGGATGACGCGAGTTGGGGGGACCCGATGGTGGTAGTCGGTGCCGCTCACGGAACGGTCTACGGACTTCCGGAACCCCCTTACGCCCGTGACATAAAGGAGTACATACCAGACGACCCCAACTATTCGGGAACGGACTATTTCGTCTATCGGATCTGCGACGGTTTGGGAGCGTGCGGAGACGCAATTGTCACTCTCTACGTTATCAGCGATGGTGAAAACAATGGGGCCGTTTCCTGTAACTTGAGAGCGGGGCAACCAGTTAACGTGAGCAACGGAAACATGTATTTGCAACAGGGTGATTACCTTCTTCCAGGCCTCGGTTATTCACTCGATCTAACCCGAACCTACAACAGCGCGTCGCAACGGATTGGAATTTTCGGCAGAGGCTGGTCAACCGCTTATGACGAGTCGATTGGAAACTACGACAACAACCTCATGCGCTTCAACCAAGCTGATGGGCGAGCAACCTATTTTGGTCGGCCGGTTGGTTCGGCAGGAGCGTTTGCACCACTCGTCGGAGATTTTCAAGGTTCGCTGGCGCAAAATGCCGGCGGGGTTACACTCACTCTTAAGGACGGCAGCTCGCGACAGTTCAGCTCTGCCGGTAGGCTGGTATCACTCACTGATCGCAATAACAACATGACTACACTCACATACGGCAGTAATGGCTTCCTTGCCTCGCTCACCGATCCATTCGGCCGCGTACTATCATTTACCAACAGTGCGACTGGTCAGGCGCTGACAATCGCAGACACGCTGGGAACGATTGCTACTTACCGTTACGGCTCGGCAAGTCAACTTCTCTCGGTAACCTACGCGGACAATTCCGCGTTTCAATTCACCTATGACGGCGGTTTCCGGTTGTTGACGATTACCGATGCCATGGGGAACATTGTGGAGTCGCACACGTACGACGGCTCCGGACGCGCCATCACTTCCGAAAAACACGGAGGCGTCGAGCGTTACAATCTCAATTACGTCACCAACACAGAGACGGACGTCACCGATGCGCTGGGTCGCTTAACGAAGTACACCTTTGATAAGAGCAAAGGCAGGAACGTGGTCACGAACGTGGAAGGATTGTGCAGTTGTGGCGCTGGCTCGCGCTCACAAAGTTGGACTTACGACAATCAACTGAATGTTGTTAGTCACACCAACGCGCTCGGGCAAACAGCGACGTACACCTATGACCTGAACGGAAACGAATTAAGCGCGACGGGTGTGTTGGGTAGTTCTAGTTTCACTTACAACCAGTTTGGCGAGGTGTTAACAGCTACTGACGCCTCAGGTGGCATCACGACCTACACCTACGACGCCGCGGGCAATCTGCTTTCGGCCACCGACGCCCTCAACAATCCGACTACGTTTAGTTACAACGCGCGCGGCCAGTTGTTGACGATGACCAACGCTCGCGGAAAAGTGACAACGCTCACTTACGACACCAAGGGCAATATCAGCCAGACAACCGACGCCCTTGCGAATGTGACGAAGTTTGTTTACGACGCTCGCGGTCGCTTGACTACCGCTACTGATGCGCTCAATAACAACACCATTTACGCTTATGATTTGGCTGGCCAAATCAACAAGATCACAAGGCCCGACACTTCAATTGTTAGTTTCACTTACGATCTCGCCGGGAGGCGTACGAAGATCACAGATCCACTCAAGAACATCACCAGCTTTGCTTACGACCCGGCTTACCGGTTGACCAGCGTCACGGACGCGCTCGGAAAATCGGTTAGTTACAGCTACGACTTGATGTCGAATTTGACCGCCGCGACGGATCAGCTTGGACATACGACCAACGTGGCTTACGACGAATTCAATCGCCCGATAACGATTACCTATCCTGCGGCTGTTGCCGGCGGGACACGATTGCAGGAAAACACTGAGTACGATGTTGTCAGCAATATTACGAGGCGCACTGATACTGCCGGTCGAATAACAACGCTCGAATACGACAACGCGAATCGAGTCATCAAGGTTACCGATCCGGCGTTGCAGTCAACTCAGTATGAATATGACGCGCGCTCGAATGTGACAGCTGTTATTGACGCGCTCTCTCAACGTTATGTTTTCGATTATGACGCGCTCAGCCGCCTCAAGGGCGTAACTCGCGCCGGGCTGCAAATGACCTACGGCTACGATGCGGTGGGGAATTCGACTCAGCGCACGGACTACAACAACCTGCCGACCGGGTACACCTATGACGCACTCAACCGCCTGACGAAGATCACCTATCCTGACGCGTCGACCGCAACTTATGTTTATGACAAGCGGTCGCAGTTGACTTCAGCCACAAACATCAATGGCGCCGTAAGCTTTGTTTACGACAAGCTCGCCCGCGTGACGAGCACGACCGATGTTTGGGGCCAGGCAATCACCTACACTTACGACGCGAACGACCGCCGCACCCAAATGCAGCTCGGATCAACGAAGGTCGCCACCTACACCTACGACGCGGTCAATCGCCTGATAAAGATCGCCGAGAGCGGTAACAAGAATACGAGTTATGCTTTTGACCCGGCCGGCAATCTGCTCACGCGGACTTTGTCGAATGGCGTTGTAGCCAGCTACAGCTACGATGGCATGGATCGCCTTACTCGACTCAAGGATGCCAAAGGCTCGACCGTGATTGCCGATAACAACTACACTTACAACAGCGCCGGCCAGATTGTTCAGAACGTCGATCAGGGCGGCACTCACGCTTACGGCTACGACGCGCTTGATCGATTGACGGCGGCGAGCTATCCGGCGACTGCTAACGAAAGTTATGCATATGACCCGGTTGGCAATCGCAACAGTTCCCAGCGCAGCTCAACCTACGGTTACCAACCGTTCAATCGTCTTAGTGCCACCAGCGTCGCGAGTTACGTTTATGACAATAACGGCAACATGACAGCGAAGAATGAGGGCGCGGGAACGACTCAGTTTGCCTGGGACTTTGAGAATCGACTGACGCAGGTCGTCACCCCGGCAAGCGGCAGCGCCAGTTACAAATATGACGCGCTCGGCCGCCGCATTCAGCGCGCGCCCTCAACCGGCGCCGCAACCAACTTCATTTATGACAACGATGATGTGTTGCGGGATAAGAATTCGGATGGCACCACGGTGGATTACTTAAACGGTGCGGGCGTCGATAACAAGATTTGGCAGAAGAGTGGCAATACACAGTATTACTTCAGCCAGGATCACCTGGGGAGTACGACCGCGCTCACGAACACGAGTGGCACGCTGGTGGAGCGTGAGACTTACGATGCTTATGGCAACACCGCCGGCAGCAGCAAGACTCGCTATGGCTTCACCGGCCGCGAGCGCGACCCGTTGACTGGGCTGATGCACTACCGCGCCCGCTCTTACGATCCGCAACTTGGTAGATTCATTTCCGAAGATCCGATCGGGTTGGCAGGAGGAATAAATCAGTTTGCGTATGTGGGGAATGGACCGGTTGATCGAACCGATCCCATGGGCCTATTCAATGAAGATGTTCACTATTACCTTACCTACTATCTCGCTAAGAAGCTATCGTGTTTGACAGAGCATGAAGCGCGATTGATCGCCGACGCCGATCAGAGCACAGATGAGAATCCGGATACCGCACCTTGGATTGGCTGGACTGAAGCGCACCGGCAGGCTAACTCAGACAATCACTCGTTTAATGAAGGAAATATCGGAAACCTATCGAACCTTCGTGCTGCCGCTTTTGATGGAACGACGAACTACATAGCCCTCGGCAGATACTTGCATTACTTGCAAGACACCTATAGTCATCGGGGCTTCGAGAACCCGGTGTACGGACAGCTCGGGTTTAACGGCCACGATTTTCCCATCGTCGCCGGCTTCTTTGTGGATAATACCAACTACCATCTATCCAATTCCGAAGAAATGGCGAGAGCAACGTTTTACGATCTTTACGAGTTCAAGAAGAAAATGGGTTGTAAATGCACGTTCCCCGATTTGAATTCCTGGTGGCCCACAGTTAGCGCCTTCTTGGAGGCGGATAATGGGGACCCTGAGAAAAAACGAATAATTCTGAACGTTCCCGTGCGATAGTAAGCCGGAAGAAAAAACTACTTGAGAGCACGATCGTCGACAAGCGTGAAGCCTAGGTTCCGGCTTATCCTGCTTACTTGCTATCTTTTGGTGAGCGGAACGTTGCTCGCTGTTTGCTTTCTTCACATAGGACATTCTGATTGGTGTCAATACTTCATCAACTCAATGTTTCCTGCGGTGTTGATCCATGATGTTCTCAGGCATGTTCTGATTCCATGGGGCATCGTGCAAGACGATTCTGACGTTCGTCGGTTATTAGACGTGGTCCTTGGGATCATTGTGCCGTTCATTCTCACCTTGGCTCAATACTATTTGATCGGTCTCTTGGTAGACAGGGTGATTGGCCGTAGCGCCAAGCCAGACCACTCTTCGAGCGATTGGCCGAAATAACGAACCGCCTTAGAGATGGGGACGTAGACCGCCTAGCTATGAGTCGTTACTTCTTCAACAAATACACTCCAATCTCGATAGCCGTGCAGGTCATAGCGTGCGTGTTGGTTTGGACCACGGCGTTTGCAATGTCGCCAGCAGGGGATCGCTTTTTCGGGCTGATGTTTTATTTCTACCTGCCGGCGATATTCTTGATCTCAACTATACTGGGCCTTACAGGCGAATCTGGGATGTCGCTGGCGCGACCTATGGAATCGCATTTGGAACATTGCTCTACCGAGTGATCACTGGATTGGTTTTGTCTTTAATTGAAGCTCGTCGTAAAAGATCCTGATCTCGGTATCTTCGTTAAGCAAAAAAAGCAGCGAGCAAGTTGCCCTGCTCGCTGCCAGAGTTTCACTAAAAAGTAGTCGTGCTTAGTCAGTCACGCTGGCTGCGGTCTGAAACTTCATCACAGGTTCGGCCGGTTGGTTTCTGACACTGACGTTCGTTGCCGGCTGCGAGCCGTTATTGCCTGGCTGCGCACTCTTCCCGGTGTTCACGTAGGTGAGCCAATCGCCGGGAGCTTTGCGTTCGCCTTTCGTGATCTCAAAGAACGCCTTCTGAATTTTCTCAGTGATTGGACCACGGCCACCTTCGCCAACCGTTATGCGATCAACGGAACGGATCGGAGTGATCTCCGCAGCGGTACCTGAGAAGAAGAGTTCGTCAGCGACATAGAGCGCTGCTCGTTGAATGCTGCGTTCCTTCACCGTGATTCCCAATTCCTGACAAATCTGAATCACACTGTCGCGAGTGATGCCGGCAAGAATCGACGAAGACAGTGGCGGCGTCAGTACCGTATCATTCGTTACGATAAAGATGTTCTCGCCCGATCCTTCCGAAACGTAACCCCGATCATCGAGCGCGATGCCCTCAGCAAAACCGTTTAGCAGCGCTTCCATTTTGATCAATTGCGAGTTCATGTAGTTCGCGCCGCTCTTGGCCATCGCCGGCATGGAATTTGGCGTCAGGCGATTCCAGGTCGACACGCAAACGTCGACACCTTTTTCGATCGCTTCATCGCCAAGGTATTTGCCCCAGTCCCAGGCGCCGATGTAACAGGCGAGCGGGTTGGGAAATGGATTCACTCCGAAAGCGGGACGCGCTTCGTCGAGACTGCGAAACAGGATCGGACGGATGTAGCATTGTTCCAAACCGCTGCGCCTTACGAGTTCCACCGACGCTTCGCATAGCCCAGCCAGCTTGTGGTTATGATCCATGCGGTAGATCTTGGCGGAGTTCAAAAACCGCTGCATGTGTTCCTTCAAACGGAAGACTGCCGGACCTTCTTTGGTAGCATAACAACGGATGCCTTCAAAAATGCTCGACCCGTAATGAAGAACGTGAGACATCACGTGCACGCGCGCATCGTTCCAGGCAATAAATTCGCCATCGTGCCAAACGACGTCGCAGATCCGTGGAGTTGCCACATCTTTCGCTTTGTCTTCGTTTGAGAACATGGTGTTCTACTCCTTACCAATCAAACTCTAGAAACAGACAGCGAGGAACTCAACTCTCAGTCGTCCGGAAACAGCTTCGGGAAAGCCTATTCTACAGGATGACCGGGTCGTTTCAGAAAGGACGAAACGATACTTACCAAAATAGTTATCGAGAAGTTCGCACAATACAGTAAGCCTACTTTGCTTGGCAAGGCCGGCTGATTGAAGCTTGATTCAATCAGGATGGCACGGGTACCATCAAAAATGCTCCAGCAATTAGCAAAGACGTTTAATCCGTTGCGCTTTCCCGTGAAGCCCGGAAGCTTTCGAGCGGGTGCACCGGGCCAGCCGCTTCTTGCTAGTTCTGTTCGTCATCTAATTTCAGGGATTCTAATTCTGCTTTCGTTGCTAGCCAGTAACTGTCGCATGACGCAAAAAACCGAAAACCCAACTCCGCCAACTGATCAGAAAACCAGAGTGGACGACGCGCGGGCGATTCACCGGCGCGCAATCGCCATCGACATGCATGCCGACACTCCGCAGCGCCTGCTGGATGAACACGTCGACCTGTCCCAACGACTGCCGGACGGACATTTCGATTCGGTACGTGCCCTTGAAGGCGGACTATCTGCGCAGTTCTTTTCGATCTGGGTCGAGCCACAATTGTTTGGCGGCGGCGGCGTGACAGCGATGAAGCGCGCCGATGATCAGATTGCGGCGGTACGGGCGCTGGCTGAACGGCATCCGGAAACCTGGCAGTTTGCCACTACGGCCGCCGACATTCGCCGCATCGCGTCTGAACAAAAACTAGCCGCGTTAACCGGGCTCGAAGGTGGCTACGCAATCGACGAAAAGATCGAAAACGTCGAGCGCTACTACAAACTCGGCGTGCGTTATATGTCGCCAGCCTGGAGCGAGAGTCTCAGTTGGGCCGGCTCCTCTGGCGATGATGCAGGCAAGACGCTTGGGTTGAATGATTTTGGCCGCGCCGTGATTCGTGAAATGAACCGCCTCGGCATGATGGTTGACGTCTCGCACGTTTCTGACAAAACCTTTTGGGACATCGTCAACACTTCCAGCGGACCCGTGATTGCAACTCACTCGGGGTGCCGCGCTATCGCCAATGTGCCGCGAAATCTTACCGATGAAATGATCCAGGCAATTGCCAAAACGGGGGGCGTCGTCAACGTTATCTTCTATCCCGAACATCTTGAGCCTGGCTGGAGCGAGAAGAAAAAGAAGGTTGACAGCGAAATTGCAGCGGAAGTTCAGCGCGCCTCCGAGGCTGAGCCGGGCGACGTTGCGCATAAAAAGTTAGCGCGTGATCGGGTCAGACGTGAAGAGTTTGGCAAGCGACTACCGCCGGTCATGGTTTCCCGTTTGGGGGATCACATCGATCACATTGTGAAACTTGTGGGAGTTGATCACGTTGGGATCGGTTCCGATTTTGACGGCGTGCAATCAACGCTCAGCGACCTCAAGGACATTTCCCAACTGCCAAACCTGACGCGCGAGTTGTTGCGGCGCGGTTATTCTGAAAGCGACGTCGACAAGATTCTTGGCGGCAACATGCTCCGGGTGATGGAAGCGGTAGAGAAGAATTGATCCATTTTTCCATGGCCTCATTGATTCATTGTGACTACACAAGCATCAATATTGCAGACTCGAACCAAACAATTCGCGATTCGCATCGTGAAGTTGTTTAGATCTCTACCGAAAACTGAGGAAGCCCGCATCATTGGTAGGCAAGTCCCTCGTTCGGGTACTTCTGTTGCTGCAAATTATCGAGCTGTTTGCCGTTCGCGATCGAAAGCAGAGTTTATCGCGAAGATTGGAGTTGTGGTCGAAGAGGCGGATGAAACTGTTTTCTGGTTAGAGCTGGTGGTTGAAACGGCGATTGTGCCGAAAAGGAGACTAGAAAAATTGCTACTTGAAGCAAATGAACTTCTCGCAATCTTCGCTGCTTCACAGAGGACCGCAAGGCTTAACAAGAAGTAATGAACCAATGAGTCAATGAAGCAATCCCACAATCGACAGAGGCGCATCGGTTTTCATGCACCCATAACAGGCGGTTTACATCAAGCGCTCTTTGTTGCCCGTGACACCGGCTGCGACACCGTTCAGATCTTTTCCCGTAATCCTCGAGGTTGGGAAGCAAAGCCACTCACGGCTGAAGACATCTCACTCTTCCGCAAGACGCGACGCATAACCAAGATTTCTCCAGTGGTCATTCACTGCAATTATCTCGTTAACCTCGCGGCCGCCGACGAATTACAGTTGCAAAAATCGCGGGCTTCGTTTCGCGAAGAGATTGAGCGGGCGCTCTTGCTGGGCGTCGATTACCTGGTGGTGCATCCCGGCAGCGCGCGCGGATCGTGTGAAGCCGATGGAATTCGCACCTGCGCGGAAAGCCTTAAGTTTGCTTGCCGCCGGTTGAATCTGGGAAGACTGCGAATCCTTTTGGAGAACACAGCTGGACAAGGCGCGTGCATTGGTCATCGCTTCGAACACCTGCGGGAGATCATGGACGCGTGCCCCAAACTTCCGTTGGGCGTTTGCGTCGATACCGCGCACGCCTTCACCGCCGGCTATGACATTCGCGAGGAAGATGGCCTGGAGGCATTAATCGATAAACTAAAGAGCACGGTCGGAACCAAGAACGTTCGTGTTGTTCACTTCAACGATTCTCGCGTTCCTTACAACTCGCGAGTCGATCGTCACTGGCACATTGGCGAAGGTCACATTGGCAGCGACGGTCTCCGCCGCGTGGCCCAGCATCCGAAGCTCGCCCACGCCGCCTTCATTCTGGAAACGCCCTACGACGATCCCCGCGCGGATTTGAAGAATTTGGAGGCGTTGCGATCGTTTGTTAGGAAGGCTCAGTTGTGAAGCAACACTACCTTCTTGAAGGGGTTGCGCTGGAACGGATGATTTGTTAATTTGGCATCCTTGATGATGACCACTGATAAATCGCTGACCAAACTCCTGCTAACAGTGCCGCTTCAGCGACGCGCCTTCTGACGGGCGTACCCGCGGAGCGGCGGACTCCTACTCAACAGAACAATATACCCGCGGAGCACGCAAGCTGACAGTTTGCGTAACGAATAATTCGTGTTAAGTGTAGACCAGCGTTAGGAAAAGAATCATGGACGAAAAATATTTTCCCGAAAAAATAGAAAACAAGTGGCAGCAACATTGGAGCGAGACTAAGGCGTTCGAGGCCAGCGATGACGATCCGCGCCCAAAGTTTTATTGCCTCGAAATGTTGCCCTACCCGTCAGGCTTCCTGCACATGGGCCATGTGCGAAACTATTCCATCGGTGACGCGCTCGCCTGGTACAAGCGCCTGCAGGGTTTCAATGTGCTGCATCCAATTGGGTGGGACAGCTTTGGCCAGCCGGCCGAGCAGGCCGCGATCAAGCGCGGGGTCAATCCGCGCGATTGGACTGAAGAAAATATTCAGCACATGCGCGGCCAAATGAAGCGCCTCGGCATCAGCTACGACTGGTCGCGCGAAATTGCTGCGCACCGTCCCGAGTATTACAAGTGGGACCAATGGTTCTTCCTCAAAATGTTTGAGCGCGGCCTGGCCTACAAGAAGAAGTCGCCCGTGAATTGGTGTCCGCGCGAGAGCACGGTGCTGTCAAACGAGCAGTCGTCTGGCGGCGTGTGTTGGCGTTGCGGCGCCGCGGTTGAAAAGCGAGAACTCGAGCAGTGGTTCTTCCGCATAACGGATTACGCAGAACAACTCGTCGCGGACATCAAGCAAATCGAAAGTGGCTGGCCGGAGAAGGTGCTCAAACGGCAGCGCGATTGGGTAGGCCGCAGCGAAGGCGCGTTTATTGATTTCGCGCTGAAAAGCGGCGACCAGAAGATCCGTGTGTTTACGACGCGCATCGACACCATCTTTGGCGCCACCGCGATTGTGCTGTCGGCTGAACATCCGTTGATTGACCAATTGCTTGAGGATTCTCCGCTGAAGCTGCAGGTGATGGCGTTTGCAGAGAGGGTGAAGTCAGAGAAGGCAGCGCGTGGTCGCGTCGTGAACGAAGAAGAACAGAAGGAGGGAATCAACACGGGTGTCCTGGCGGTCAATCCTTTTAGCGGCGAGAGCATTCCGGTTTGGGTAGCCAATTATGTGCTGATCGAGTATGGCACTGGCGCCGTGATGAGCGTGCCGGCGCACGACGAGCGTGATTTTGAATTTGCGCAAAAGTATTCGTTACCGGTTCGGCGCGTCATTGAGCGCATTTCTCACGAGCAGGAGTCGATCCCCCACGATGTTTCAAGTGAAGATCAGTCCATCGCCATGCAACACGCGTTTACCGACTACGGCATTCTGGTCAACTCCGGAAACTGGAGCGGCAAACTCTCAGCCGATGCGATTGTCGAGATGGCCGCATATGCAGAGGCAAGCGACTTTGGCAAAGCGGCGGTGACCTATCGCATTCGTGACTGGGGCATCTCGCGGCAGCGTTTCTGGGGCGCGCCGGTGCCGATTGTCTATTGCGAGAAATGTGGCATGGTGCCGGTACCGGACCAGGATTTGCCGGTTCGGTTACCCGACCGTGCCGAGTTTAGCGGCTCGGGGGAATCTCCGTTGGCGGGCGTCGCAGACTTTGTGAACACCGTCTGTCCCGAATGTGGCGCGCCGGCGCGTCGCGACACCGACACGATGGACACGTTCGTCGATTCATCGTGGTACTTCTTCCGTTATTGTGATCCTCGCAATGAGTCGATGCCCTTTAACTCGGATCTGGCTAAAGCCTGGACACCAGTCGATCAATACATCGGCGGCGATTCCCATGCGGTCATGCATTTGATCTACACACGCTTCTGGACGAAGTTTATGCGCGACCTCAACCTCGTTAATTTTGACGAGCCGGTGAAGAAGTTGCTGACGCAAGGAATGGTCACAAATCGCGTTCAAGGGACTGACGAATGGAAGGCTATGTCGAAGAGTCTTGGTAACGGCGTCGACCCCGACGAAATGATTGCTGCGTTTGGCGCGGACGCGGCGCGCCTCTTTGTACTGTTTGCTGCACCGGTTGAAAACGAATTGCGTTGGGCCGAAGCCGGGATCGAAGGAGCGGTTAGATTTCTGCGCCGTGTTTATACGATGGTTTGGCGCTGGCACGAGCGGCTGTCAAACGGGACCACTGAGGCGTCGAGCGACGAACCGAGTGCAGCCGCACGGGCGTTACGCCGGAAGACGCACCAAACGATTGCCAAGATAACGAGTGACTTTGAAGGCCTGCATCTAAACACGATAGTGGCGGCCTTGATGGAGCTGTTTAATGAACTCAGCGCCTTTGAGGCCGAACCCGTAGCGGCATCCACTGCAGACGTGTTTGCTGTGCGCGAGGCCCTGGAATCGTTAGTGATAATGCTGGCGCCCTTCTCGCCGCACGCGGCTGAGGAGATGTGGCAATATCTCGGCCATGAAGGCGGGCTCCTGAATTCCGGTCGCTGGCCGCAGGCAGATGCGGAGTTGGCGAAACGAGACGAACTTGAAATTCCGGTACAGGTTAATGGGAAACTTCGTTCACGCGTGCTGGCGATGCCGGACGTGACGGAAGAACAACTGCGCATCGCGGCCCTCGCCGATGAGAAGATTCGGGCCTTCATTGAAGGACACCAGGTCGTCAAAGTGATCGTCGTTCCGCAACGGTTGGTGAATGTGGTCGTGAAGTAGGGAATGATGCGGCTGAGGTCGGGTCGCTGTCGTTGTCGGATGGAATCTCCGGGCGCGTTGAGCTGGCCAGTCCTGGCCTCAAAGCGTTGCAGGAAAGCATTTTGTAGTTTGCTTGCTCACACTACAGCCGTTAGAATCAATCTGCGACTGCCACCTTTGCCGTTTGGGGTTGCGAAATCCTTCTTGCCGGTCGTCCGCTTGGTATCGGGCTCGTAAATGAAAGAATGTCCAGCCTGTAGGCGCTGTTTCTCTGACGAAGTCAACCACTGTCCGCAGGACGGCGATGAAACCACTCCATCGCTGTTGGGCGAACCCATACTCGACGCGCGCTACCAGTTGGAGCGACGGCTGGGCCAGGGCGGAATGGGCGTGGTTTTTCAAGCCCGGCACATATTTCTCAAAACTTCTCACGCAATAAAAGTCATCTTGCCGGATCTCGTCGGCAACGATCCAATGCTCGTCACGCGATTTCGCCAGGAAGCGCTGGCGGCCGCGGCAATTCGTCACCAGAACATTATCGCTGTCACTGACTTTGGCGTCGTGCGCGGCACAATGCCTTTTCTGGTGATGGAGTTTGTTAACGGGCAATCACTCCAGGACATTCTTGCTGAAGAAAAAGTGATGGCGCCGGATCGCGCTTTCGAGTTCGCTTGTGCGATTGCCGCCGGCGTAGGGGCGGCGCACCGGCAGAATATCGTGCACCGCGATCTCAAACCCTTGAACATCATGACCCAGCAGGGCCAGTCGATCTCTGAGGGTTTAAAGATCCTCGACTTCGGTTTGGCAAAGATCAAGTCGGGCGAGTTGCTTGGCTCTTTTGTACAGGCGAAGACGAGCGGTTTAATGGGATCGCCTTTTTATATGGCGCCGGAGCAGTGGTCAGACGACGAACCCGATGCCCGTGCCGACATTTATAGCCTGGGGATAATTCTTTACCAGATGCTGACTGGCGATGTGCCGTTTAAGGGCTCGTCGATTCCTTCCATCATGAAGAAGCACCTCACGCTGCCGCCTCCGAGTTTCAAGTCGGTCGGCATCGAAGTGTCGCCGCAGCTTGAGGCGGTTGTTCATCATGCACTGGAGAAGGAGACTGCAAACCGCACTCCATCGGTTGAAGTGTTTGTGAAGGAGCTAAGAGACGCGTTAGTAGCCGAAGGTCTGACGGTGAAATCCGTGAGGCAGACAGGTCCAGTGGCGCCGGACGAAACACTTTATTCACCATCAACGTCTACCGGTGGGACCGCGCAACAGACAGGCGCGGTGGATTTTGACTCCTTGGCCGGCACGGTTAGTTCCACTGCGTTGAGCGCAGAGGACCAGGCAAAGTTGGCTGCCTCTCGCGAAGCTTATAATCTGGAGCAAAAACACAAAGAGCGAGTTGCTCACGAAGTCCTGACGCGCGAGGCTGAAGAACGCCGCAAAATAGAAGAAGAAAAAGAGCGCAAACAAAAAGAAAAGGACGACCGGGTTCGCAAGGAGAAGGAAGACCGAGAGGAACGCGAACGTCAGCAGCGCGAGCAGATGGAGCGGGTGGAGCGGCAGGCGAAAGAACTTGAAGATCGTCTAGCGCGTTTAGCGACCAGCATGCCACCACCGCCGGCCGGAACTGCAGTTATTGATCCAGAGGCCACGCACGTACATCAGGGCGTGCGCACGGACGCGGTCGGCAGTAACAGCTTGCCCGGCTCGGAAGCGACGCTCTATAACAGTCTCAGTTCGTCTCAAGTTTCGATTCCGATCGAGCCCAAAAGGAATTCGCTGCTCATGATAGGCGTCGTCGTTCTGCTCGTCGTCCTGGTCGGAGGTGGAATAGCTGGGTACCTTTTGATGCGCTCAAAGACGACAACTGCAGGGGGACCTGGCGCAAGCCCCACTCCCAATGCGAGTCCAGGCACCAGCGACACGGTCAAGCCAGATCTGGTTGAGATACCAGGCGGCACCTTTCAACTGGGACGCAACGATGGACCGCTTCAGGAATCGCCGGCACACCCGGTAACTGTCGCCTCGTTTTTCATGGACAAGACTGAAGTTACCAACAAAGAGTACGCAGAGTTTGTGCGCGAAACGCATCATGCAGTTCCGAGCGATTGGAACGGAACCAAACCGCCCTATGGAACTGAGATGTGGCCGGTGTTGAATGTTTCCATCGAAGATGTTAACGCATTTGCTACCTGGCGCTCGAAGCGCGACAACGTTACCTATCGTTTGCCCACTGAAATGGAATGGGAGTATGCCGCGCGCAACGGCAGCAGCGACGATCTCTACCCCTGGGGCAAGGATTGGAAGGAAAATCAGGCGGTCCTAAAGGAGGCCACACCGACGAAGGTTGGTTCGCATCCTGAAGGAAACAACAAATGGGGCGTTGCGGATCTGCTTGGCAATGTGTGGGAGTGGACCTCGTCGAAGGTATCGGCGTATCCGGGAAATCCGACTCCAATCCCTCCGGCCACGAAGAATTGGAACGTGATTCGTGGGGGAGGCTTCGATCGCGACCCGTCTGATCGAGATAATCCGGTTTCCTCCTGCATTCGCACTTTCGTCTCGCCGGAAAGCAAGATTCCACAAGTTGGTTTTCGGTTAGTACGCGCGGCCCAGTAAGTTATCAGCCCAGGTTGCGGCGGTGGCGATGGATAGTCTGCTGCTTGGCTAATCATTACCCCATCTTTTGCAAACTGGGCTACAATTCGGCCCGGCCTAATAGAGTTAGTGAAATAAGGTTAACGAGTTAACGCCACTGCCCTAAGATTCAAGCTGGATTGAGTCTTCCGACCACTTGGGCAGAGACTTACAAATCACGCCGTCAACAGGAGAGGATCAATGCAGGTTTCCTCGATGTTTCGTTCAGTTCTCATGGTTTTTTTGATTTCCGCAGGAATGTCCCTGGCCGGCGGGCATGCCTTGGGCCAGGACGTCGGCGCAGACGTCGGTGGCGGCGCCGGGATTTTCCGACCGAAGAATCCGGAAGCTAAAAGGCGAACCGTTGTGCGCACTCCGGTCGTTAGGCGAGGGACGCGGACACCCGCCGCAACTTCGTCCAACGAAGACAAGATTGAAGAATTGCTGGACAAGGGAAACCAGTTTCGCGATGGGCGCCGTTTCGCCGAAGCTGAAACTTCCTATCGAAGCATCTTAAAGATCAAAGCCAATGATGGCAGGGCTGCTTACGGGCTTGGCAATATCTATTCCGATCAACAGCGCTGGGATGAGGCAGAAGTCGCCTATCGGAATGCTGTCTTGTGGAGTCCCAGCGATGTAGACGCGCTGGTCGCGCTGAGTGTAGTGCTGGTGCAACCGAGCACCGGCGCGAGCAATGCCAAACGTTTTGCCGACGCTGAAGTCTTTGCCCGGCGAGCCGTACAACTGCAGCCAAAGAATGCCGTGGCCTGGGACCGATTGGGGGTAGCACTGCAGGCGCGCGGTCTATTCAACAATGAGACGGAGAATGCTTACCGGCGTGCCGTTGAACTCGATCCGGAATTCCCGGTGGCCTATGCCCATCTGGCGCGCGTGCTTAACCGCATGGGGCGCGCGACCGAGGCAGCACCGCTTTATGAAAAGGCCACGGAGCTAGCAAAGGACCCACCCACGTTGAATCTAATTGCTGAATCACTGCAAGCAGAACAGCAATGGCAAAACTCCGAGCCGATCTTAAAACGCGTTCTGGAGCTTGACGCCCGTAATTCTACCGCGCTTTATCTAATGGGTCGGATGCTGGTGGTGTTTAAGAGATACCAGGAGTCGGAACCCTATTTGAAATTAGCTACTGAAGTGAGTCCGCGCGGGTTTCAGCCGGTGAATCTTCTCGGTCGGACCTATCTCGCTTTGGAGCGTTTTGAAGAAGCAGAAGTCACTTACGAGCGGGCTGCCGAGGTGGCATCGCCAGGTGATCGAAAACAAGTCGCCGGAATTTATGGTTTCGAAGGTGTTGGAGATGGTTATATGAAAGCCAAGAAGAAGCCCAGCGCGGCCCGAGCCTATCAAAGGGCCCTCGAGCTCGATCCGGGGAACAGGCAGTTGGAACAAAAACTCGCCAAGGCGCGTTAACGGCGACCGGACTGGTCGTTTCAATCTCAGCCACCAAAGGAGCGGATCTATCTCATGAAGCGTTGCCCGAAGTGTAGTCGGACATACCCCGACGACAATCAGAGATTTTGCACGATCGACGGCGGCTTGTTAGTAGCGGATGTTGCGTTCGATCCCAACGCTACCATGCAAGGTTCGGCAAACCTGTCGGTTCCTGCAGCAGCGCCGCCGGACAAACCGGTTAGCAGTCGGCCTCCCGATTTTGGCGAAACTATTGCCGGGTCAGCGCCGACCGCGGTTTTGCCAAAAAACAAACAAACCGGGCCAACGAGTTTGCCGACGTCTGCTAATGTCCCGACAACGCAACCACGACCAGTCGCCCCCGCGGCGCCAGTAGCGCCGTCGAAGTCGAGCGCGCCATTACCTCGGGCGCCAGCTCCGGCGAGGGCGAAGGCAGCGGAGAAGAAGAAATCAAAACTGCCACTGATTCTGGGAATCCTGGCGGTTCTCCTTGTCCTGGGTATAGGCGGTGTCGTCGCAGCCTTCTTCCTCGTGATCAAGCCGCAACTTGATAAGCGAAACGGTGAGGGACCCATCGTGGTCCAGCCCACTCGGAATGAGAACGTTAACACCAACACCAATACCAACAGCAATAGTGAAACGAAGCCCGAGCCCGAAAAAACCGTGGCTGAGTTTGCACCGCCACCCGATACCACCAAGTTTGAGAACTCATCCGCGAAGCTAGAGGGCAAACTCGCCGAACACTATTTCGATTTCTCGTTCTACTATCCCAATGCCTGGGAACCCGATGCCAAAGCAGGGGCAGCCGGGGCCAGCAATTTTGCAAAGGTTGAACGGAGACTGCCTCCCGATTTCACCCAGGAAAACTTCGCCGTGGGCTGGTATACAAGCAAGGGAACCTTCGCAGCCGATGAGTCGACCTTCCCGCAGCTTGTTGAAGTGCTGGGCAAGAGCCTCGCCGGCAACTTTCCCGAATACCGGAAGGTTTCCGAAGGACCCACGAAGGTTAATTCGATGGATGGCTATGAGTTTCGCTTCGTGAGCGTTTCGAAGGGCAGCGAAAAAGGGGACATTCAAGTCTGGGGGCGAGTGGTGTTTTTGCCGAGCGGAGTTGCAGGCAGTAATAACGGTGCAACCCTGGTGATGCTGGCAACCTCGCTTGCGCCTGAGTTAAGCGGTGTTGAGGATGTAGGCGAGAAGGGGCAGATGCCCGTCATCCTTAATTCGTTCAGGTTTGGGAGCAACCACTAATTGTTTAAGCAATCGCTCTTCTCCGCCTTACCTGAAAGGCGTTGTGGGTGGTATGCTCCATCCGGCTGATTGGTAGTAGTTAAGAAATGTCAAAGAATAACGATAACGGTGAAAAAACATTGTGGACTCCCACGCGCGTCGCTTGCACCGTTCTGGTGCTGTCGCTGTTAGCAACGTTTGGGATTTCCAGCTGCAGTTCAAGCGATGAAAGGCGTTCTAATCCACCGGCACCACGCGTTGCCGTGGATCCCAACGCACCGAATCGCGGTGTGCCACCGGCGCGAAGTGCCCCGGCGCTTATTACTATGTTGCCCGCCAGCGTAACCGATGCAGAATTAAGGGCTGTCAGTGGCGCGCCAATCAAGCTTTCGAACTATTCCGGAAAAGTCTTGCTGGTTAACTTGTGGGCCACGTGGTGTGGACCCTGCCGCCAGGAGACTCCGGAGTTGGTCAAGCTACACAAGGAGTTTGGTTCCAAGGGTGTAGAGATCGTGGGATTGTCGACTGAAGATCCTGACGACTCTGCTGAGAGCGTGCGCGAGTTTGTTCACAACTACAATGTCGACTATCGGGTGGGCTGGTCTGGTCAACAAGTGGCCGTCGCCTTGATGCAGGGACGCGATGCGATTCCCCAGAGTTTCATAATCTCACGCAACGGGCGCGTCGTTAAGCGGTTTGTCGGGTTTAATCCAATCCTGACACCGGACCAAATACGAGCAGCTATTCAGGAAGCACTCGACGATAAGGGCGCCGCCGACTAATCGCGGTGGTAGATTTCAACTCAAGATGAGATTTCTCTCCTCCATCAGAATTGTTCGAGTATCGCTGGCGTTAGCCGTGGCTTTGTGGATGGCCGGCGCCGGTTGCCTGCTTGGCTGCGATAATATGGTGAGCGCGGCGGCGTCGAGCGACGTTGTATCGCCTGAGAATGGGTCCGCTCACGTTGGCAACGGAGAAGAAGCTCCTGCTTCGATGCAGTCTCACCACTCCTGTGCCAAACATGGGGCACATTCTGCGCGCAAGGCGGCTGCGAAATCGATGCTCGTGCCGGCCCAGGCTTCAATCCCAGCAACCGCGGCAATGATGGATTGCCCCTTGGCTGTTAACGCCGCTGCGGCGCTGTCAAAGGCTGGATCGGATCAAGCAAATGTTGCTTTACCAGCTGCCGCCGGAAGAACTCTTTTTTCCGATTCACTTGCGCTAGTAAGCGCCTTTGTGCGCCCGCTGCGCCTACCCAATCGCGGTCATACCTACCTCCGCTGCTGTGTTTTCCTGATTTAGAAAGCGCGTGGGACAGACTTTCCGGGCTGTCCACCTTTAAGACTGAGTAAGACAGACAAGAATGTCTGTCCTACTTTCGCGTATCAGTGTGTTTGCTGCGCTGATATCAACGCAATAATCTTTCTAACAGGAGAATACAATGAAAAACTTTAAAGGTTTCGCTCTCGGGCTTATGCTTGGCCTCAGTTTGACTGTCTCGGGCCTTGCGTTTGCACAGAACACAACGCAACCCGACCAAAAGAAGGAAGCGGAGTCGTGCTGCGCAACGATGAAAAGTTGCAGTGGCGGTAATTCATGCGACCTGAAGATGAAGCATGATGCGAAAGCCAACATGGCACACGACGGTTGCTGCTGCGATGGTGCTGACTCATGCGACATGAAGATGAAGCATGATATGCAGGAGAAGCCCAAGGGCTAACCAGGTCTAAGTAGGGGTCGCGGGCGTCGCGC
>JANLYH010000199.1:0-2322 GCA_031365545.1 Pyrinomonadaceae bacterium
CCATTCCTGCGATCCAAACGCCTGGCTGGAAGGACTGAATTTGGTGGCGCGGCGAGATATACCGGCGGGCGAAGAGATTACGATCGACTACGCCACGTTTTACAACGAGCACCTTGACGACTTCGTCTGCCACTGCGGTGCTCGAGGGTGCCGGAAAGTTGTTCGCGGCAATGACTACCTGAAGCCATTCGTGGAAAAATATGGCGAACACGTTTCTGATTATGTGCGGGCCAAGCGGCTGGCAGAAGCTGCGCCCCACCCCGACCGCGAAGAGATCTATCGGTGAGTTAAGGCAGTCCTAAAATAGCTTTCACCTGTTGTCTTAACATCTTTTTCGTTTCCGGATCACGGAAGGTTGCGTGTTCCGGCCCGCCTGGAACGACTACGGCAAACACGCGGTCCTTCAGTTGAGGGAATCGCTTTTCCAGATCTAAGACCCAGGCTGTCTGGTCCGCCGTCCTGCGGGTATAAGTGAGGAATTTCGTCGTCGGATTCCCGAGACCGGCATAGCCAAGAAAGCTTTCGACCTTTTTGTCTGCAACCTGAGCGGCGTTTGACTCGGGATCGAAGCCCAAACTGCTATCAGCAAAGCAAGAACGGTGAATTACGATCAGAGCAGGCTTCTCGCGAAGGATCTGATCTTCTCGGTGCCAGAGCGGACTCGTATTTTCTTTTTCAATGACAACGGCTAAGTCTCGCAGTATGTCAGTGATGTCATCCGCGTTAGTCCCGCCATTTTTCCGCGTCTCGGGATCATAAACTCTATCTGGTAGGGTCGAGTCCATCAGGACCACGACTGGCGCCGTTGCCGCCTGTTTTGACCAGTGGGCCCGGCTTTTCCAAATGATAGTACTCGCAAGTACAACTATCGCCAGCAGCAAGATCGCCCAAACCAGCCAGCCCTTTGATCTGGGTTGACTCGAAGCAGTCGCCATAGGGGCTGGGCTGGTCCCGCGTTCGGCGTTTGTGGCTTCAGAGGGTTGCGGTGCAACGCTCCGCTCGACTTCCGCAGCTACATTCACGTGTTGCTTCAGTCGTCGCAAGTCGGTGAGCACCTCGCGTGAGGTTTGGTAGCGATCATCACAATCTTTTGTCAGAGCTTTTGTGACAATCCATTCGAGCTCTTCAGGTATTTCCTCCGAGAAACTGTGCAGCGATCTCGGCTCGCGCTCCAGAATCGAAACCATGGTGTCACTGCTGGTTGCGCCGGAAAAAGGCAGGTTGCCGGTAAGCATTTGGTAAATCACCACGCCCAGACTCCAGATGTCTGAGCGCGCATCAACCACCAACCCGCGCGCTTGCTCCGGAGACATGTAGGCCACGGTACCCATCACCACGCCGGTTCTGGTTTTCACGAGCGCGCGCGTTGGGTCCTCGGGATCGGATTGGCTGGATTGAGCAGGAGTCAGCTTCGCGAGGCCGAAGTCGAGAACCTTCACGATGCCGTCTCGCCGAATCATAATGTTGTCCGGCTTGATGTCGCGGTGAACGATCCCCGCTCCATGAGCCGCGGAGAGAGCCGAGGCTATCTGTTCAGCGATGTTAAGCGTTTCACTCAGCTTCGAAGGTCCGACGGCAATACGCTGTTTCAGAGTTTCACCGTCAATGAATTCCGCGGCCATGTAATGCCGACCATCGGCCTCGCCGATTTCAAAAATAGTAAGGATGCTCGGATGGTTCAGGGCGGAAGTGGCGCGTGCCTCCTGCTGGAAGCGACGCAAACGTTCCTGGTCTTTTGCTAACGCCCCTGGCAAAACCTTGAGCGCGACTCTACGCCCGAGTTTGTGGTCCTCGGCCAGATAAACTTCGCCCATACCACCCTCGCCGAGCAGCTTAAGAATCCGGTAATTAGCCAAATGCTGATCAGCTGTTAGTTTGGGCTCAGTATCCAAGTTGGCTTTTCATTCTTTGATTGGAAAACGACCGCTGGATTCTATCGTAAACGCCCTGCTGTAGGGAGTATTTTCCGGGAGACCGACGAGACTGATTGGCCTCTCATGCATGTTGCACCCACTCGGTGGCTCAAGCTTTACTGACGATCGTCGCCACGGCGATCTCCGTTTGGCTGCTCACGCGAAAGAGCGCCGTCGCATTTCTCGCCGGCATCGTAACGGCCACGCTGCTGGGATGGGCGCTGGGGTTAGTTAAAGCACCAGACAAACTTTTCAGCGCGCCTGACTTCAAGACAGCCCGCGTCAACGCTTTGGCCAGCGCTGCCCTGGCGCCGCTGTTTTGCTACGAACCAGTTTAGCGCACGAAGGCTGCGACGGGGCCGCAGCCTTCCAAAGCGCCGACAGGTCGGCGCACTCCAAATAGTTTAAG
>JANLYH010000200.1:0-16541 GCA_031365545.1 Pyrinomonadaceae bacterium
TTCGTGGGCCTCGGCAACCAATCGTCCGAACAATACAATTTCCTACACCAGTAATTTTCCGTCCGAACCGCTGGTTGGCAACGTGCCGACGAGCAGCGCCATCGTCTGGACCGGCGTCAGCGTGATCATGTTGTTGGCCGGCATCGGCTGGTTGGTTTGGTATTACGCCTCGCGCGAAACGCAAATGGTTTCGGACGAGGTGCCGGACGATGACCCGCTAATCGGCGCGCAGATTTCGCCTTCGCAAAAAGCAACTGTCAAATACTTTTTCGTCGTCACGCTGCTGTTCCTTTTGCAAATCGTAATGGGAATGCTTACGGCGCACTACGGTGTGGAAGGCCAGGGCTTCTACGGAATCCCGCTCGCCGACTATCTGCCGTATGTAGTTACGCGCACCTGGCATACGCAGCTTGGAATTTTCTGGATTGCGACGGCGTGGCTGGCCGCCGGACTCTTCATTGCGCCGTTTATTTGCGGCTACGAACCCAAGCGTCAGAAACTCGGCGTGGATGTGCTTTTCGGCGCGCTGCTAATAGTTGTCCTCGGGTCGATGGCCGGGCAATGGCTGTCAGTCATGCACAAACTGCCCGGCAGTTTGTGGTTTTGGTTTGGACACCAGGGTTACGAATACGTGGACTTAGGCAGAGTCTGGCAAGCCGCACTCTTTATCGGGTTGCTTTTATGGCTCTTCATGATAGCGCGTACCGCCATCCCAGGGCTCCGGAAAAATGGCGCTCCGAAATCTCTAATAGCTCTTTATTTCTTATCTACCACCGGCATCGCCTTGTTCTACAGTCCGGGACTTTTTTGGGGGATGCGCTCGCACCTTTCCGTGGTCGAATATTGGCGCTGGTGGGTCGTGCATCTCTGGGTCGAAGGGTACTTCGAAGTTTTTGCGACAGTGGTCATTGCCTTCCTCTTCGCGAAACTCCGGGTAATTCGCGCTGAGAGTGCCGCGCAAGCAGCACTGCTGTCGGGCGCGATCTATTTGAGCGGCGGAATTATTGGTACGCTTCATCACCTGTATTTTGCCGGCACGCCAACCGTGGCAATCGCTTTCGGCTCAACCTTTAGTGCGCTTGAGATCGTTCCACTGCTGCTGGTCGGGCACGAAGCGGTAGCCAACATTCGGCGATCCAAAGCAAAGCCCTGGCTTAAGCAATACAAGTGGGTCGTTTACTTCTTTGTCGCGGTAGCGTTTTGGAATCTGGTGGGCGCGGGAATTTTCGGATTCATGATCAATCCACCGATCGCGCTTTACTACATGCAAGGTTTGAACACAACGGCGGTGCACGCGCACGGCGCCCTCTATGGTGTCTACGGCACGCTCGGTCTAGGACTATTGCTGTTTTGTCTGCGGGCGATGAAGCCGGAACTCAAATGGAAGGAGCGACCAATTTGGTTTGCGTTCTGGGCTATCAATCTTGGTTTGATGTTGGAAATCCTTTTAAGCTTACTCCCAGTTGGCTTGATGCAAACATATCAATCCGTTTCAGTCGGCTACTGGTCGGCGCGAAGTTCTGAATTCATGCAGACAGAGCTGATGCAAACTCTTCGCTGGCTGCGAATGATAGGCGACACAATATTCGCCCTGGGCGCGCTCGCGTTCGTCTATTTCGCAATTGATTTAATGTGGCAACGTCCTGACAAAAAAGCACTGCCTGAAATTCGAACGGGTTAGAGTCACAATCGCGCACGGCGAAGGCGCAAAGCATTGGCGATAACCGACACAGAGCTAAAACTCATCGCGGCGGCCGCAAGCATCGGGCTTAACAGAATACCGAAAAACGGGTAGAGAACCCCGGCAGCGATGGGTACGCCCAGCGAGTTGTAGATAAAGGCGAAGAAAAGGTTTTGTTTGATGTTGCTCATCGTCAGACGGCTAAGGACGCGAGCCCGGACGATGCCGCGCAGGTCTCCTTTGACGAGAGTAACCCCCGCGCTTTTCATGGCCACATCAGTTCCAGTTCCCATCGCTATTCCCACCTGAGCCTGAGCTAGCGCCGGTGCATCGTTGATGCCATCACCAGCCATGGCTACAAACCGGCCCTCGGCCTGAAACTTCTTCACCACCTCCACCTTCTGATTAGGAAGAACCTCAGCGACTACTTCGTCAATATTCAACTTCCTGGCAACTGCCTCGGCGGTGGTGCGACTGTCGCCCGTGAGCATGACAATGCGAATGCCTTCTTCGTGCAGCTGTTTGATCGCTTCCGGCGTGGTTTCTTTGATTGGATCCGCGACACCGATCAGACCAGCGACTTGACCATCCACGGTTACAAACATCACCGTCTGGCCATCAGCACGTAAACTCTCGGCCCTGGTCGCGAACTCTCCCGGATCGATTTTCAAATCGTCCAATAGAGCTCGATTTCCGAGGGAAACTTTTTGACCAGCCACCTCACCTGTGACACCTTTACCTGTTAAGGAATCAAAGTCCTTTGTATCTGTGAGTTCAACGCCACGCTCGTGGGCGCCGGCAATGATCGCAGCTGCCAAAGGATGTTCACTGCCCTTCTCCAGGCTTGCAGCCAATCTCAATAAGGCTTGTTCATCAACCACTCCAGCAACAACGACGCTGACTAGTTTGGGTTTGCCTTCGGTAAGCGTCCCCGTTTTATCAACGACCAGAGTATCAACCTTGCGCATAATCTCGATCGCTTCGGCGTTCTTGAAGAGCACACCGCTTTGCGCTGCTTTTCCGGTGGCCACCATGATCGACATTGGCGTCGCCAAACCAAGCGCGCACGGACAAGCGATGATTAGCACAGCGACGGCATTCACCAGGCCGTGCGCCATCCGTGGATCCGGTCCCCAAATGCTCCAAATGATGAAAGTGATTACCGCAATGGCGACCACACCCGGCACGAAATAACCAGAGACTACGTCCGCAAGTTTTTGAATCGGCGCGCGGCTGCGTTGCGCATCGGCTACCATCTGGACGATCTGCGCTAACAGCGTCTCAGCGCCAACTCGCTCAGTACGCATCACAAATGAGCCGGTGCCATTCACAGTCGCGCCCACGACCCGATCCTTCGCGCGCTTTTCAACCGGAATCGGTTCTCCCGTGATCATCGATTCGTCGACCGCGCTGGAACCCTCGATGACTACCCCATCAACCGGAACTTTCTCGCCGGGCCGAACGCGCAAACGGTCGCCTACCTGAACTTGCTCCAGAGGAACGTCTTCCTCGTTGCCATCTTCACGGAGGCGACGCGCGGTTTTTGGTGCGAGACCCAGGAGCGCTTTGATTGCCGCGCCGGTTTGACTGCGCGCGCGGAGTTCGAGCACTTGGCCCAAAAGCACGAGCGTCGTAATTGCTGCCGCGGCTTCGAAGTAAACCGGCACTCCACCGGAGGGATCGCGAAAGGACAGCGGGAAGACTTGTGGGAATACCTTGGCAATGACGCTGAAAAGGTAAGCGACAGAAACACCCAGGCCGATCAGCGTAAACATGTTCAGGCTGCGATTCACGATCGACTGCCAGCCGCGCACGAAGAACGGCCATCCACCCCAAAGAACAACCGGCGTTGCCAACCCAAACTGAATCCAGCCAAGTGAGCGCATCGAGACAATTCGTTCGAGGGGATTTCCCGGAACGAAATCGCTCATCGCTATTAAAAGGAGCGGGACCGTAAGAACCACGCCCACCCAGAATCGGCGCGTCATGTCGATCAGCTCAGGATTCTGTTCTTCGTCGAGTGAAACTGTCCTTGGCTCCAACGCCATGCCGCATATTGGACAGTTGCCGGGCGCGTCCCGGACGATTTGCGGATGCATCGGGCAGGTGTATTCAATTTTCTGCTGCGGCGCAGCGACCGTAAGCGGTTCCAGCGCCATGCCGCACTTAGGACAGGAACCAAGCTTGTCCTGCCGCACGTCGGGATGCATCGGACAGGTGTAAGTCTGAGCAATTGGTGCCGCAGCAGGTTTTGTCTCATGCCCAATTCCGATAAGCTGCGAAGGCTTTGGTTCCGCCGGCTTGTTGAGGAACCTTTCCGGCTCGGCTCGGAATTTGTCGAGGCAGGACTTACCGCAAAAGTAGTAGGTTTGCCCTTTGTAACCGTAGGACCCAGCCGCGGAATTTGGATTAACGGTCATGCCGCAAACCGGATCTAATACCGCCACACTAGCCTCATCACCACCCGATGAATTAGGCGACGGTTGGTTTAACTCCTTAATTGGTTTCATGTTTTTATTTCTGCCAGTCTTACTAACTCAACGATTGGCTATCGGATCTCAAAAGTCAACGTGGCCCAGATTGATTCATAGTCGAGATCGGGTTGAGCCACTCGATGCATGTGGATCATCTTCACATACCATTTGCCTGCACCGCTCAGCTTGAAACTTGCGACGCCGCTCATATTAGTTCGCGTAGCCGACTCCTCTATTTTCCCAGCGCCCGACTCCCAGCCTGCAATTACAACCTGATCGATTAGCGGCTTGCCGTTGAGCGTGCATTTCACAGCTAAGGTGTCTCCAGGTTTGAGTGAATATGGGTTTTGTTGAGGAATGATCTCGGCGGGAAAGTTCAGTGACGCATCGTAATCGCGCGTCCGTAGGTCGCCAACCTGAAACACCGTGCGAACATGTTTTGAATAACGCTCGCGAACATCTTTTCCCAACTCACCCGTCTTCTTTCGGCTCTCGAGGATATCGGGAAGGCCGTCATGTTCCAGGTAGGCGTTGAAGTCGGCGGCCTTAAGGGCAATCTCGCGCGGTTTGGTTGACACGCCAAGCAAATATGTTCCCGGGCCGCCGGTCGTGAGTTCCAGTAACGTCGTGTTCCCCTCGTCACGCCAGCTAAGCGATTTTTGGAAGGTGTCCCGTGGGCCAGGCCCGATTAACCTCACATCTCGAAGCCGATCGCGCGCCACGGCGGCCTCGCTGTTTTGAAACGTGCCGTTCAGCATACGGACGGTGGCTTTTGAGTTGGGCGCCAGAAAATAGCCGTCGAGTTTTAGAAAGAGGTCATGGGCGCTAACGGCAAAAGCGATTAGCAGCGTCGCCAGAGTGGTAAGCAGAATTTTAGTTCGCATTGCTTTTTTCAATTTACGCTCCTCTCAGTCAGCATGGTTCGTCTTCCACTTCGCAATCACCTAAAAACGTACACGACGTAATTCCACGCCGACTAATAATCGCCAATGTCAGGTTGAACCTGAAGCAGTCGAAACAAACTCAATTCGCCAGCAGTGGCTGATGCTTGCACCAATGCTGCTGAGCGAACTCCTCCGCCCGATATTGCCGCTCAACATTCGCAAGCCGAATATCACTGGGTTGATACGGCGCGACACGTGCAAATACGAAGGTCAATTTGCTAAGGCAGTCCTCATTGAGTGCGCAGCGCCCGAGTATGGATTCGCTCTTATTCGTAAGCCTCCTTTTGTAGCGCCGTGTTTATTGCAAACGCCGCCTCCGCCCCTTCCGCAGCTGCAACGATTGCCAGTTGGATCAGTCGCGATGCGTCACCGGCGACGTAGACTCCGGGAATATTGGTCGCTTGATAGTCACTCGTGTTGACAGCGCCCTTGTCCGTGAACTCGCAGCCAAGTTTTGCCGGAAGATCGCAGCGTTGTTGTTGGCCGGTACTAAAGAACAGAGCCCGCCGCCGAAGTACTTCTCCGTCCAAAAACATGATGCGTTCCAGCACGCCGTCGGTTCCTTCAAGTCGCGCAATCTTGTTTTCGCGGATCTGAATGCCGTTGTGAATTAACCGGTCAATGTCCTCAACAGACAGTTCCGATGGCCCATCAGTACAGAGAACGAGATCCTTGCTCCACGCCGTCAACTCCAGCGCTAACCCTTTGCCCTGTTCCGCCTTGCCATAGATGGCGAGAGCTTGATCGCGCATCTCCCAGCCGTCACAGTAGGGGCAATGAAATACGCTTGAACCGTAGAGTGTTTCAATGCCATCGAGCATAGGAACATGATCGACGACGCCAGTCGCGAACAGGAGTTTCCGCGCGAAGATTTGCGTTCCGTCTCTCAATGCCACTTCGAAGTGATTATTGATGCGCTTTGCATCGGTCACCTCCACGTTTCTAAGTTCGACGGTTGTATAACGACGCAACTCCTCGCGCGCGATCTTTCGAAGCTCCGCCGGGTCAATCCCGTCGCGCGTAAGAAAACCGTGAAGCGCTTGGGAAGCCGCGTTGCGATAATTGCCATGATCGCAGACGAGAACACGCCGACGGCAACGTCCGAGGACCAGTGCTGCACTGAGACCGGCTGGTCCGCCTCCAACGATAATCACATCAAACATAATCAACGCTCTAATCATTCAATCGGAGTGCCGGAGGCGCGCCGCGCTCGCCGGCGCCCGATCGTGTAGATCCAAATTCCGACAAATAGCACGACACCGCCAATAAGCGACGTCCAGTGGTGCGTCAAAGGTGGGTTGCCGTAGTCCGTGCCGAGCAGTACTCTCGTCATGTGCCAAACTAACAACGATCCACCAACTAAAGCGATGATGATGCCACTCATTTTCACGTCCGACTCCTAACTGCTTGAAGGCTTTGTCGCCGGCGGAGGTTGGCGCCGAGGTGCGCTGGAATGCCAGTGGACGATTTGCCAGCGACCTTGCCGTTCTTCCAGCACCGCTGTTCCCAATCCCGCGCCGTCGATGTGGCGCGAACTATTTTTTTCCATGATGTCACCTGAGATTGTGTACTTAAACGTAGCCCAGGCCGTCTTGCCTGCGAGGTGAATCTTGATATCCGCAAGTTGATACTTTGTGTTTTTGAACTCCTTCATCTCCGGCAATAGATGGTGATCGCGGTAATCCGCCCACCCATAGTTGGCGTGTCCACTCTCAAAGACGGTCAGCGTTTCGTCATTGGCCCAGACCCTGGTAACCAGATCCACATCGTTTTTCGCGAAAGCGAGCGCGCTTTTTTCCAAGACTTCGCGCACCGCGGCTTCATCGTTGTCGTGCGCCGTCGCCTTTTCCCAGAACGCCAGGGATAAACCAAGGGTCACGCTCAAGAAAATTCCGATAACTGAAACTGTTCGCCGGCTAAACTGTCTTTTAGATTGAGACATCATTCTTTCTTCTCCTCAAATTAGATTAAACGTCTGGGAGCTTGTAGCCAACGCCTACCACAAAGTCGCCGAAGAACCATTTCCTGGTATTGTCGCCCACCACGATTCCTTGTTCTTGAAGCTCATCAACAAACTCTCTCGCGCTGAAGCGATCATTCTTTGGATGGTCCAAAAACGTCCGATAGAACCAACGGTCGAGCGCCTGCTTCGTCACTTGCGAACCTAATCGCCGGGAACAGCTTCCGGCAATCCTTCAATAAAGGGCGGCACATCAGATTCGTGCTCCTCCCCAAACTCATCCGTGCCGCCGGTGGCGCGAGCTTCGCGCTCCCTGATCATGCGGTCCGCGACCGGCTTACCAAATTTGAAGAAGACCGCTGGCGTAACGAGCTGATCCAGGAGCGTCGAGGTCAGGATGCCTCCCAGAACGACCACTGCGAGCGGGTGCAAAATCTCCTTGCCCGGCTGCCCCGCCGCCAGCACAAGCGGGAGCAGCGACAACCCCGCCGTTAGTGCCGTCATCAGCACGGGCACTAACCTCTCAAGCGAGCCGCGAATGATCATTTGCTCGTTAAATTCCTCACCTTCCTCGCGAACAAGGTGCAGGTAGTGGGAGATCATCATGATGCCGTTGCGCGAGGTGATGCCCACGAGCGAAATAAAACCAACTAGCGTAGCGATAGAAAAGACGCCGCCCGTCAAAAGCAGCGCGAAGATTGCGCCGATTAGCGCAAGCGGGATGTTGACCATCACCTGCAAGGATGAGCGCCAGTCGCCGAGTGCTTTCAAGAGCAGGAAGAAAATCGCGACCAGCGAGAAGACGGTCAGAATCGACAACCGCTTGGTGGCCTCCTGCTGAGCCTCAAACTGTCCGCCATACTCGATGAAGTAGCCTTCGGGGAGTTGCACCTGCGCCTTGATGCGTTGCTGCATGTCGCCGACAACAGAGCCGAGATCGCGCCCCGCTGTGTTTGACTGCACGACGATGCGGCGCTGCGTGTTCTCTCGCAATACCTGGTTTGGCCCCGGAATGCGCTCGATGTCGGCGACCGCCGAAACGGGAATCTGCGTTCCCTGCGGGGTATCAACAGTCGCAGCCCGCAAGGCGTCGAGGCTGCCGCGCGAGTCGTCGTCGAAGCGCACCACCACGTCATAGCGCCGCTGTCCCTCTACCGCTTCCGAAACCTTCTTGCCGTTTAATGCTGTTTCCAACGTCTCGGCTACTTCGCCGGGCTGGAGGCCATACTGCGCCGCCGCCGTGCGGTCAATGTTGAAACGCACTTGAGGGATTAGCACCTGCTTTTCAATCGACACGTCGGTTGCGCCCTGGACCGTACTCACCACGTTTCTGATCTCTTCGGCCTTCGCCCGCAGAACTCCAAGATCTTCGCCGAAGAGTTTGATGGCAATTTGCGCGCGCACGCCCGACTGCAGGTGATCGATGCGGTGAGAAATTGGCTGGCCCACGTTAACAGTCACACCGGGGATGACCGCGAGCTTGTCGCGGATGTCGTCGAGTACGACTTCGCGTGCACGATCGCTCTGTTTCAGATCAACGTCTATTTCTGTGTAGTGGACGCCTTCCGCATGTTCGTCCATCTCGGCGCGACCGGTGCGCCTACCCGTGGATTTTACTTCCGGTATCGAGAGCAATATCTTCTCGGCTATCGTGCCGATGCGGTTGCTCTCCTGGAGGCTTGTACCTGGCTGCGCTTGCACGTTTATGGTTAGCGAGCCTTCGTTGAACTCCGGCAAAAACGCAGTGCCAACGAATGGGAGGGTGGCGATGGCGATGAGGAACATCAATGTCGCACCGCCGATAACCGCCCACGGGTGCCGAAGAGTCCGGTGCAACAGCCGTTCATCCCACTTCTTGAGAAAGCGGACGAGGAAACCCTCCTTACCGTGCTTCATGGCCTTCATTTGCGGCAACAGCATTGCTGATAGTACGGGCGTCACCGTTAAGCTCACCACCAACGAGGCGACAAGCGAAGTGATATAAGCCAGGCCCAGCGGCGCCAGCAGCCGACCTTCAATGCCGGTCAGCGCGAAGAGAGGGATGAAAACGAGCGCGACGACAAACGTCGCATAGACGATGCTGGAGCGAATCTCCAGCGAAGCTTCATAGACAACCGTTACGGGTGGACGGGGATGATCGAGGAGCCGATTTTCGCGCAGCCGGCGAAAGACGTTTTCCACTCCCACAATGGCATCGTCCACGAGTTCACCGATCGCGACCGCCAGCCCTCCCAAGGTCATCGTGTTAATTGAGACGCCGAAGGCCTTGAAGATCAGAAACGTGATAATGAACGAAAGCGGAATTGCCGTAAGCGTAATCGCTGTTGTGCGGAAGTTCAGCAGGAATAGAAACAGCACGATTACTACAAGGATCGCGCCGTCTCGTAGGGCTTCAACGACGTTCCCGACCGCCGCTTCGATGAAGTTAGACTGGCGGAACAAGTCGGAGTTGATCTCCACGTCAGACGGCATTGTCGCCTGGAGTTCCTTGAGCGCTGCGTCAACCTTCTGCGTCAGTTCCACGGTTGAGGTGCCGGGCTGCTTCTGTATCGACATGATGACGGCCGGCTGCCCGTCTGTACCGGCATCGCCGCGCTTGATCTTCGCGCCAAATTCGACGTTCGCCACATCACCCAATTTTATGGCCGTGTTTTTTCGGTAAGCCACCACCGTGTTCTTCAACTCATCGAGCGAGTAGAAACGCGCCAGATTCCGAATCAGATACTCCTGCGACTGTGCGTCAACGAAGCCACCCGTTGTGTTCGTGTTGGACTTCTCCAGCGCGGTCGCCACATCGCTGATGGTGATACCAAACTGTTTGAGTTTCTCCGGCGAGACGAGCGCCTGATACTGCTTGACCCCGCCGCCGATGTTGATAACCTGCGCCACTCCGGGAATCGTCATCAGGCGCGGGCGGATGGTCCAATCAGCGAGCGTACGCACATCTAGCGGATTCGTCACCCCGCTCTTGGATCGGATGGAAACCAACATGATCTCGCCCATGATGGACGAGATCGGTCCCATCGATGGGGTGATTCCCGCGGGAAGCTGCTCGCGCGCGAGGTTCAATTTTTCCGCGACGAGTTGCCGGTCAATATAAATATCCGTGCCCCAGTCGAACTCCACTGTGACAACTGAAAGGCCGATCCCAGATTGTGAACGTACACGCGTCACCCCGGGCGCCCCGTTCATTAATGTTTCAATTGGGAAAGAGACGAGCGTTTCGACTTCTTCGGGTGCGAGACCGCCGGCCTCGGTGAGAATCGTGACGGTGGGTTTGTTCAGGTCAGGAAGAACATCTACCGGCAGATTTAGTGCGACGTAAGTCCCCCAAACCATTAGCAGCGCCGAGATTGCCACCACTAGCAACCGGTTCTTCAAGGACCACTTTATGATTACGTTCAGCATGATTCTCGCCGAGCAGTCTCAAGCCTTGCTGCCGCCACTTAATTCCTCAGGTTAACCATTCGCGATTACTTCGCGCCGGACCATGCTGCTTTCCACTTGTTCATCTGCGCGATCTCTTTCTCCTGGGCCTCGATGATTTGTTGCGCCAGTAGCTTGATCTCAGGGTGCCCAGACTTCACCAGGGCTTCTTTGGCCATCATGACCGCGCCCTGATGGTGCGGCGTCATCATGTCGATGAACATGAGATCGAAAGCGTTTCCGCTTGCCGCTTTCATTTTGGTCATGTCCATGCCATTCATCGCGTCCATCATGCCTGACATTTCCATGTTCATCGCTGGAGGTTTACCTGCGTACCATTGATCGCGCCAGCTCTTCATTCGCGAAATCTCTTTTTGCTGAGCGGCTACGATCCCGCGCGCCAGGCTCTTCACTTCAGCGCGCTGGGCATTCATCTCCGCCATCTTCGCCATATCGATCGCGCTTTGATGATGCTCGGTCATAGTGTCGATAAATTGAAGATCGTAAGGCGCGCCCGCGGCGTTAGGCGAACTCTTCATCATGCCGGGCATATCGCTGTTCATCGCCATGGCCGGCGAAGCCGAAGTTGCCGCAGGCGACGGCGTAGTCAGCACCGCCGAGTTGGTATTCGAGGTTGTGTTGCAAGCTACTCCGACTCCAGCCACTAGCGCTAAGAAACCCAAGAGCAATTTGTAAGTTAATAAGTTATTCTTCATCTTTTATGCCTCTCTCTGAATTTGAATCACGCTACATACCAGCGTTATTGGTATCTGTTCAGACACCTTGTTTACTGAAACTGAAGCTGTCCAACTCGTTTTCAAGCCGCCGCGACCCGTACCACAAAAGACACTGTAATCACGCGCCCGCCACGTTGAAACTGCGCCCAAACTTTATATGGACCAGGCCGAGGAAAGCTCGTGTGCGCGGAAATCTCTGCGGAGATCTTTTCCTTTCCGACACTCGCTTTGCTATCTTCAGGATGCTTCATCCCTTCCATGCCTTTCATCCCCGCCATCGCGCTCCCATCCATCTTGCCTTTCTCCGTCGGATGTACGTGTAGAAAATCCCTGGTATCTTCGCTGATGATCACGATGTGAGCTGGAGCGCCGAGGTAGCGTTCAAGATCGGTAACAGGTTTACCAGTCTTCTCATCCGAGACGACCAGCTTAAGCATTACGTCACCACCCGCACGCAACGGCTTATCCGGTTGCATCGTGACCTTCATGCCATCCACTGTCTTTGTGGTCGCACCATCCGGAACGAGAGGAACACTCGGCCGCTGCGATCCAGCTACCTTCAGATCAAAATGTTCGATAACTTGTTCTGCATTTAGTGGTGTGAAATCAGCGTAGAGCTTATAGTCACCGCCGTTCGGAAAGGAGTGCGTCACTCGGAATGAGCTATCTGGCTGAGATTCTGGATGAAGGTGATAGAACTCAAAAAGATCGCTGGAAACGACTATCAGGTGCACCGGTTTCTCATGCGAGAGATCCAGCTCTCGCAATACGGCGCCGCTCGCGTCTTTAAGATTGACCAGCAGGGCGGTTGGCTGACCAGCTTGCACCTCGGCAGGATCCGTCCTCAACTCGGCATGAAATCCGGGCTTAGGTGCTGGACTGGCATTCACATTGGAGCCATTTGCTTGAGGGATATTAGCGTCACTGTTTCCGCCGTTTGTGCAGCTAACCGAAGATATTCCTAATGCCAATACTCCCACGATAGCGAGCACTGTCAGAACCTTAGTCTTCACAGTTTTGTTCATCTTTTTCCTGCTCTAGATCTTCTTCGTCGCCGTGCGTAGAACACTTAAGCGCCAGGCTGTGTCGACCGCAGCTGATAGATCCCCTCGACGACTACACGCTCACCTTCTTTGACGCCCGACTTGATCTCGTAATAATCCGCCCCTTCCGAACCGATAACGACGACGCGCTTCTCGAAGACCTCGCCGCCTTCAAAGACGTAAACGTAGGTGCGACCCTGCTCAGTGATGACAGCCTGTTTCGGCACGCTCAAAACTTTGTTCTCGCCGGTCGTGTCGATCGTAATCTCGACGAACATGCCGTCGCGCAAATGATTTAAGGGATTAGTAACCTCGAACACCACCGGCACGGTGCGAGTTTGTGGATCAACTGTTTGTCCAATAGTCACAAGCCGACCATCGCCACCTCCGCCGATTTGGTAGACCTCGCCCGGCATTCCTGCCGCCGTATAAGCGGCGCGCCGAGAATCGCGCACTGTTGACAGGTCTTTCTCGAATACCTGGGCCTCCAGAAAGACCGTTGTGAGGTTGATGACTTCCAGCAGTTGTGCGCCGGCTTCTACTTGCTGCCCTGTCGTTGCTTTCAATTCCGTGATGATTCCGGTTACAGGCGAAGTAAGCGGGAAGATGCGTACCGGGTTAACGCGGGCCACGGAATCGCGCGATAGTTTTACTTGCTGACCCGCAACGACCGCTTGTTTTTCTGCCGCCTCGACTTCCTGTTTCGCGATCAAGACTGCGGTCTGGGCCTCTTCGACACGTTTCTTCGGTGCTGCGCCTACCTCTACAAGATTCGTCGCGCGCCTCAGTTCCCGCTCGGCCTGTACCAGGCGCGCGCGGGCTTGCTGTGCGTTAGCAATTTGCTGTGCTTGTTTTGCCTGTTGTTCGAGAGCCGCAGTCTGTAGTCCTACCTTCTGGCCCTCAAGATTCGCTTGTTCTGGTGCTCCCAAAACTTGCTCGATTGTGCCAATGCGCTCGCCGCGCCCGACCGCAGTGCCCACCGTAATGTTTCCGTTGAAGAAAACACGTCCAGAGACTGGAGGCGAAATAATTGCCTGGGCGTTAGGCCGCGCATGGACCGCGCCAGTTACTTTCAGTCCGCTCGTGATCTTACGTTGCTCAACGGTCGCCGTACGGATACTAAAGAGCAATTGCGATTCTTTACTGATGACAATTCTTGCACCTGATCCTCCGAGTGAAGGATCACCTGCGGTCGTCTCTGTGCCTGGAGTCTGCGCTGCGCTCCCGGGCGGCGGGAGGCCCGCCGTTAGTCGCCTGTCACGCGGCGGTTCGAAATAGGCCAACGTCAGAAGTGCAATTGCAAAGAAGGCCAAAACTCCGGCTGCAATTGGTAAGGTCTTCCGAGCAGCTAGTCGCGCTGCCAGGCCATCGCGCAGCCACGAGGTGTAGTAACCGAAGACAGCGCCGAGCGAAATGAGAGTGAGTATTCCCAGCCCCAGCCAGAAGGCCCAATTGATCGGCGCGGCAACAATACTCACCGGAAAGTCAGCTGAAAATTGCCGGTTATCACTGGTGCGGACATCGAAGATCAGTTTGTACTCGCCACTTGAACTGAAGGTGTAGTGGACGCCATAAGAACCGTGGGAGCCTTCCGCATGCGTCTTGAGTCCGGATGCGACCGCACCACCGGCAGCAGTCGTGACGCGGGCGGTGACAGTCGCGGCTTCAATCGGTTGCGCCTCGGCCCCACCCAACCCGCCCTCCACCTGCTCGCCCAGATCCGCAGCAAATTGCACTTCTTCACCGGCTCGCGGATCAGATGGAGACTGTCTGAGATGAACACGGAATTGGCCGTCGGACGTCTGCACATTGCGATCAGCGGTACGGACTGAAGCCGCCGCCGCACCAGGATTGCCTGCTGCCGCTGGTTTTTTTTGATCCTCTGCGCCTTCGTGCGCACTCGTGTTTGAGAGCATAGGCGAAAAGGTAATCAAGCCCGCCAAAACAATCATGGCGAACAGGGCCATTAAGCGGCGGGGTCGTGACAGTGTCGCGCGCGCGATGGTCGGCAAAGAGTTTCTTAAGTTCATATTCCTTCTCTGCGTTTTAGTGACTGTGTGCACTTCCGTAGAGCGTTTCCATGGTCATGATGTCGCGGTGAATAGCGTCAGCCGCTTCTTTTGCAGCCGCCCCATCAACCCCCTGCGCCTTCAAGTCCTGGCCGATCTGAAATTTATCGTCGTGGCCCTTACCTTTGAACTGGTCCAGAAAAGCCTGAGCGACGCCATCGGCTCGTACTTCTTTTATGAAGGGCAAGCCGTTGCGGCTCTCATAGACGACGACCATTTGCTTCCCATTAGCCTCCACTACCGTCGCTGCCCCGATCTGTTTGCGCGCGCCGCCGGCGTTTGAGAAAGCCAAATAGGAATGGTGATCAGTGTCATCGAGCTTGCCGCCTGCTTCTTTCTCGATCGCAGCGATTTGCGCGGGGGTTAGATCCCGGTGTTGTTTAGTAATCGACTGCGCATCGGGAAACGCCGCCCGAACAGGTGCGGGTATATCCTCGCCAGCTGCTTCTTTTGCCGGTGCCGCGGGCGCGGCGGGCGCAGGACTACTGGCCGTCTTATTGGTATCGTTGCCGCTGGAGCACGCGGTGGCGAAAAGTGAAGCCAAACTGAGTGCTACTACCATTGCGAATATTTTCATTGGTCTCGTCCCCTCTTCATTTTGGTTGATTGGGTTGAACTGCCGTTGGACGACCAGCGTCGGTTTTGTCGGCCTTAGGAAGACCGGTCCTATCGTAAACGGGTAAATTCGAGCCTCGTTCGCGTGACTCGCTTGCTGGAAGTTTCATATTGGTAACTCTTTTGATCGAACGAACAAGATCCTGTTTTGCGTTACTGTCCTTTTCAGGAATTACTGAAACGGCGGGAGGCCCGAATGCTGAAGCCGGAATCATCGTACCGACCGCGCGCTCCAATTCAGCGAGGGCGCTGTAATAGCTGGCGAGTGCCTCGTTGTACCCCGTTTCACTTTCAATAAGTCTTTTTTGTTCACTCAGAACGTCGAAGATTGAAAACTCGCCAAGGCTATAAGCCGCACGAACCATTTGCAGGTTTTGTTGGGCGTTGGGAATAATCTGAGTCGCATAAATAACCAATGTCTCTGCGGCAGCGCGATAGCGTTTGTAGGCCACGGCTACATCACGCCGCACGGTCGCTTCCAGAAAATCACGCTGGTGCTCAACCTGAAGGCGTTCGCCTAAAGCTGCAGCAATCTCCCCTTGGTTCCGATTAAAGATTGGAATATCAACCGAAACGCCAAACCGTAAGACATTGTCTGTTTGCGCGACCGGACCGACGCCCAGCACCTCCGGCAAATCGGTGACCCTTTTTTCCCGCGAGTAGTGGACCGAACCGGCGACGTTTGGGGTGGCTAACGAGCGTGCAAGACTGATGCGCGCACGGGCGGCATCTACCCCCAACTGCGCAGCACGCAAGTCAGCACGTTCGCGGAGTGCCATGTCGGTCAGTTCGTTAACTGCCAGGTCAAGGCGTGGTGGACGGTCCGGTAGTGGAACAATGCTCAGAGGTTCGGTTTGCTCCAAGCCGGCGAGAGTGCGCAGTGAAATCAATTCCGTTTCCAGATCGGCCCGCGTTTTGATGACTTGAGTGCGAAGTCGATCAGTCTCGACCTTTACCAGATTAAGTTCCAGCGGCGCTACATCACCTTGCTTCAACCTCTCATTCGTGATTCGCACTAACTCGTTACTGGCTGCAATCAGGTTTTCCAGCGCGTCTAGCTGACGACCAGCCGCAAGAGCTCGCGCGTAAGTAGCCCGCACGTCGGCGGCTGTCTGTCGTTGGAAAGCGAGCACTTCGGCCCGCACTTGGTCGCGTTCTTTCCGGGCCACTTCAACTCGCTTCAGCCGCTTGCCCGCGGTTTCAAAGAGCTGTGTCACTCCCACATCGAGCGTGCCTTCCGCAGAGCCTCCGAGAAAGCGCGCCGAACCGTATTCGCTATCAAGCGTCGGATTTGGCCGCAAGCCCGCCTGAATCAGGCGGCCTTCGGCAATCGCGAGGCGTTGCTGCGCTGCCAGCAAGTCCGCTCGCCGGCTGAAGGCTGAGTCCACCAACCGCTCAACCGTGAACCCGTCCGGGCCAATAAACTGCAAAGAAGAGGACTGCGAAGTTTGCAGCGCGGCGCTGGTTGTGACTGTCGCCGTCTGTCCAGGCGTCGGCGCAGGCTCACCGGGCGCATTACTCTTTTCCTGCCGCATGGGGTTGGCTGGTGGGTTTTGCACCAGCGGCGGCGTTTGCGCGGCGACGACCTGCGC
>JANLYH010000002.1:0-3286 GCA_031365545.1 Pyrinomonadaceae bacterium
GTTTATTCTCGGGTTGAGCGCGATCGCCTTTGGGCAGTCAACCGTGACTGGCGCCATCGGCGGTGTCGTTACTAACCCTAACAAGGAAGTTGTTCCCAATGCTTCCGTGACGGTGCGTAACACCGGAACAAATAAGGAAGACTCTGCCACCACCGACGATCAAGGCCGGTTCAAAGTGTCGAACCTTCAACCCGGCATTTATGCCGTTACGATTAATGGCCAGGGGTTCAGTGCTTACACGCAGGAGACCACAGTCGAGATTGGACGCGAGACGAACATCAATGCCGCGCTCTCCATTGGCCCTATCTCCGGCAATACGGTCGAGGTTACTGCCGACGCTCCCGTCATCAATACTTCGCAGCAGGATTTTTCGAGCAACATCAATCAGACCTCGATCAACGAGTTGCCGATCAACGGCCGCCGCTGGTCTAACTTTGCCTTGCTCACTCCGGGCGCTGTTCCCGATGGCACCTTCGGGTTGATCAGCTTCCGCGGTATCTCCGGCTTGTTGAACAACAACACCATCGACGGCGGCGACAATAACCAAGCCTTCTTCGCCGAAGAACGCGGCCGCACGCGCATCAGCTACTCGGTTAGCCAATCCGCCATTCGTGAATTTCAGGTGAACACCTCTAGTTACTCGGCTGAATATGGTCGCTCGGCGGGCGGCGTAGTCAACGCCGTAACCAAGAGCGGCACCAACGAGTTTCACGGCGACGCTTTCTATTACCAGCGTAACAACAAGTGGGGCGCTCGCAACCCGCGAAGCTTCAGAACTCAAAACGTCGCCGGCGTTTTTACGCCGGTTGCGTTCAAGCCTGTTGACGTGCGCCATCAGTTTGGTGGCACCATCGGCGGCCCAATCGCCAAAGATAAGGCGTTCTTCTTCTTCAGTTATGACGAACAGAGGCGCAATTTTCCGGGTGTTTCTACCTACACTGCGCTCGACTTTTTGAACCGCGCAGATACTTGCGCTCTGACGGCGCCGTTAGGCGGGGTGGTCACAACGGCGACCCCCACTGGCACTCAGACGTTTTGCCCGTTTTTTGGCGCGACTCTTCCCACCGCGACTAACCTAAGAACGGGAAGTTTGGCTACGGGAAAAGGCTTAACGAGTGCGCAGGTTTCGACTGTCACTAGTTTCCTAAACAGTCTTTCCGGGGAAGTGCCGCGCACTGGGAACCAGCGGCTATTTCTACCGAAAGTTGATTGGAATTTGAATGATAAGAACACTTTCACCGCAACCTATAATCGTCTGCGGTGGGTCTCACCTGCTGGGATTCAAACACAGGCGATCAATACCCGAGCCCGAGACAACTTCGGTGACGATGGCGTGAACATCGATTCGCTGAATCTGCGGTTGGCGTCAACGATTTCAAGCTCGCTGATCAACGAGTTCCGCTTCCAATGGGGTCGCGATAACGAATTCCAGTTTAGCCAGCCACCTCTTCCCGGTGAGCCCACCAATTCGGTTGGGGGCCGTTCGCCGCAGACTTTCGTGCAGCAGGGCTTCACTTTCGGCATCCCCGAATTCCTGGAGCGCCCGGCGTTTCCGGATGAACGACGGATCCAGTTTGCCGATACCGTCACGCTGACGGCCGGTAGCCATACGTTTAAATTCGGCGGCGACATCAATCGGGTCGAGGACAAGATCAACAACCTTCGCTTTTCAGGCGGCGAGTTTAATTACACCGGCGCAGCGAATGCCGCTGGTTACTACGCCGGCCTGGGCGATTTCATCCTTGATTACACTAACTTTCAAGGTGCCTTGACGCAGCCCGCTAGCGGTGGTCGCTGTTATAGCAGCACCAGGGCTTCAGGCAAGTGTTACGGCGGTAACTTCAATCAGGGGCTGGGAGTGCTCGGCTTAACGATGAAGACTACTGACCTTAACTATTTCCTTCAAGATGATTGGCGCATTACGCCTCGGTTAACGCTGAACCTGGGTGTTCGGTATGAGTATCAAAGAAACCCGCGCCCCATCAACATTAATCCAGCTCTACCGCAAACAGCCAACATCGTCGACGATCGCAACAACATCGGTCCGCGGGTTGGGTTTGCCCTAGACGTAAACGGTGATGGCAAGACCAGCCTTCGCGGCGGTTATGGGATTTACTACGGTCGCGTAATCAATTCGACTGTCTATCAAGGGCTGGTTAATACAGGCGTCGGTATCGACCGCGCCCAACGGCAAGTGACCTTGCAGGCTTCAAACGCGGCGGCTCCGATTTATCCCAACCTGCTTACCACCGGAACTTTGGTGCCTACTGCTATTCAGTATTTCTCGCCAAAGTTTCAACTGCCCCAAATCCATCAATTGGATGCCGTATTTGAACGAGAAATCGCCAGAAACACGGTAGTGTCCGCATCGTACCTGGCCAGCTTCGGCAACTCTCTGCCAAACTTCGTAGACACAAACTTGCCGGTGCCCAGCAACTTCGTGGACATCGCCATCGCCGGCGGCCCGTTCGATGGTCGGACTTTCCGAACGCCGATTTTCCTTGGCGCCACTCAGCCCACTTCAGCCACTACGGCCAGACCAAACCCGGCCTACGCTCAGATCACTGAGCTTCGCAGCAACGTCTTTACCAAGTATCACGCGTTGGTACTTCAGGCAAATCGTCGTTTGACCGATGGCTTGCAGTTCCAGGTAAACTACACGTTGTCTCGCTCATACGACAATGGGCAGACTTCGCAGACGTTTTCCGCCAACAACGTTCCTTTTAACGCTTTCGACCAGCAAGGGGAAAATGCGCTGTCTTCCTTTGATAGACGGCAGAAATTGGTCATCAGCGCTGTTTACAACACGCAATTCAAGGGTGGTAGTCGTGCCAGCCGGGCAATTCTGAATGGTTGGACCTTCGCGCCAATCTTTAACTCCTTCTCAGGACAGCGATATAGCGCGAATGTCTCCGGCACCATTGCACCGGCCTCGTTTGGTTTTGCTTCCTGTACTAGTGGCGGCGTTACCGGAACCTGTACAACTCCAGGTGGCGGCGTTAACGGCTCGGGCGGTTCGACTCGCTTGGCTCTGCTTCCCCGCAACTTCTTCAAGCAGCCTAATATTTGGTATGCCGACATGCGTATTTCGCGACGCTTCAATATCACCGAAGGCACCAAGCTGGAATTGCTTGCCGAAGGATTCAACCTGTTCAATCGCACTCAAGTCACTGGCGTTAACGCCACGGCTTATTCTTTGTCTGGTACTACCTTGACCTACAATAGCGGTGTGAGCGGCTTCCAGGCCGTCACCGGAGCTGACAGCACGCTCTTCCGTGAACGTCAG
>JANLYH010000021.1:0-9341 GCA_031365545.1 Pyrinomonadaceae bacterium
ACAACGCCAGTACCAAGCCAATTGAGATCATCTTCTGGGAGTATCAATTGAAAGAAGCCGGGGTGACGACGCCTTTGCTGCGACGACAATTTTTGTGCGGCGTGGCAATCAAGCCTGAGAAGAACAGTGAGTTGCGGGCATTCAGCTTGTCTGGACCTCACGATTTGGTCACCGTGGACATACTGCAAAAGAAGTCGGCCAACGGTGGGGAAGAGCAGGTGGTGATAAATCGCGTGGAATTTGCCGACGGCTCAATCTGGCAGCGGAAAGATTGGAGTTTTGGCGAGATTAGATTGAGCTACGCCCGCGCTGTTGCGACGCCGTGGGGAACTGAGATGTGCCGCGGGCTTTAGGTTCGTTTGTGGCACGAGGCCAGTACCATGTGGTAGTACTGACCTTTACGCCACTCACTTTACGTCTGGTATTCGAACCGGGCAACGTCTGACTCGCCGAGGATAACAGTGTCGCCATTACTCAATGCGGCTTCGGTGATGCGCTCTGACTTCGGGTCGTTTAGAAAGGTTCCGTTGCGCGAGTCCTGATCGACAATCTTCACCCGGCCGTCCTTCACCCCAATCCACAAATGCCGTTTCGAGATGCGCGGATCAGACACTACGATCTGTGATAGAGAACTCTCACGACCGATGTAGGTACCTTCGGGTTCTACCTGGAATCGCTCTCCTGCCAGCACACCGGACACAAACGTTATGTAGCCATAGCTGATAGTCACGGTATTTTCCCGCGTGATGGCTACAGTGCGCGAAGGATCAAAATCCATTGCACCAGAAGCAGGGGCCGCCGGGGCCGGAGCAGCTTCCGCAACGTCTGCGCTAATCTCTTCCAACGGAATTGGCGCCTCGGCCGGCGCGGCGACGTCATATGCCGGGATGGCTTCCGGCATTGCGGCTGGCTCTACCTCAGAATAAAGAACGGGTTCGGGGGCAGCTTCGCTCGACATTTGCAACTCAGGCACCGCGGCGGCGGCTTGTGCCTTCTTGCGTTTGCGCATGACGAAAAAGATCACCAGCCCGATGACGACAATTGCTACCACCAAAAATAGCAGTACTAACACAACGCCGACAATAATCCATATCGAAGAGTCGTCCTGAAATCCGAGTAGTATTGAACTCTGGTTCATTGGTTGCTGCTCCTTGGCAAAGAGTATCTTCACTTGAGGCTATGAAGTTTAGCCGAAAAACGCTTCAGCAGTGGATATATTTGCGCAAACTTGCTGTTGGATTCAATCAGCCGACCGTGCTTCTAGTGGAATTCAGTGGGAATGTCAATCCAGGAGCATTCCTACTCATTGTAAAGCCACACAAGGACATCAGAACCGGGAGCCCCGTAGAGACCGGGTCTTTGTGACCCCCAGGCGCGTGCGCAGTAGAACCGGGACCCGGTCGCAACGGCTCCCGGTTCCGGATTTGTGTTTGGCAAGTTTCCCTGATACCAAACTGAAGCAATATCCGGCTGACTGTTCGCGGTAGTCAGTTTGACGCCGAGTGGTATACTGCTGGCGATATAAGAAATGCTTTGGCGTTACTTATCAGGAGCCAGCTATGCCAGACACAACGCGGTTTACGATTATTTGTCCCTGTTGCGAAGCGACCCTGGCCATTGACGCGGAAACAGGTGCGTTGATTTCTCATGAAGAGAAGACGAAACCGTTGGCCTCGTTCGATGAAATGGTTAAAGGGCTCGATAAGCAGAAGCAGGTGCGCGAGCAAATTTTCTCTCAGGAATTGAGTTCGATGAAAAACCGCGACCGCATTTTGGAAGAAAAATTCCAGGAGGCGATGAAGCGCGCGGAAAAGGACAAGGACAAACCCTACCGGAATCCGCTGGATCTCGATTGAGCTATTTCCTCAAGATTGAAACCAAAACCCGCAACCCAGCGTAGTGTCAGCGAGCAAACAGGGAATCATTGTTAGAAGAAGATTAGTGTGCTTCAGCGATTCCAAAAATTCGGAGTAACTATGAACCAACGAAAACTCGGAATCTTGTTAGCGGTTTTGGCGGCGCCATTCGGCTTGGCAGTCTCGGTACACGACACGCTTGCCCAGGTCTCAACGCCGCGTATCAATTTTCAGCAGAAGACTTTGCCTAACGGCATGCACGTGGTGACCGCAGTTGATCACTCCAGCCCCACTGTAGCCATCCAGGTTTGGTACCACGTGGGCTCCAAAGACGATCCTGCCGGCCGCAGCGGTTTCGCACACTTGTTTGAACACATCATGTTCAAGGCAACCAGGAACATGAAATCCGAAATGATGGATCGTTTGACGGAAGATGTGGGCGGCTTCAACAATGCGTTTACGAATCCAGACGTCACGGTTTACTACGAAGTTGTGCCATCGAATTATTTGGAGACGCTGTTGTGGGCCGAAGGCGACCGACTTTCCGGGCTCACGGTAGATGAACCAAACTTCAAGTCTGAACGAAGTGTGGTTGAGGAAGAGTATCGTCAGAGCTATCAGGCGCCGCCTTATGGAATGCTCGATTATCTGATCGAGCAACAATCATTTACGACTCATCCTTACAAACGGCCGACTATCGGGAGCATTGAAGATCTGGATGCGGCATCTCTGGAAAACGTACGGGCGTTTCACGAAACGTTTTACCGGCCCGACAATGCCACGCTGGTGGTTGTCGGCGACTTCGACCAGAAACAACTGGATGCCTGGGTCACAAAGTATCTGGCGCCGATTCCCAAACCGACAGCACCACTGCCGCGGGTCAGCATAAAAGAGCCGGAACGGACCGCTGAACGCCGGATCACACACTACGCACCGAATGTCCCATTGCCGGCGATCGCGCTGACTTACCTGGTGCCGCCGGAGAAGAGTCCCGACTCGGAGGCGCTGCAAGTGGCCTCAACGATCCTCGCGCAAGGGGAATCGTCTCGTCTCTATAAGTCTCTGATTTATGAACAGCAAGTCGCGCAAAGCGCAGACGTGATAACCGATCTACGCGAAGACGCCGGCGTCTTTTATTTCAACGTCGTGTTAGCGAGCGAAAAGAAACCGGAGGATGTTGAGCGCGCGCTGTTGGCTGAGATCAAGAAAATCCAGGACGCGCCGGTTAGTGCCGCCGAACTGAACAAAGCAAAGAACCAGCTCGTCACGAACGAGTTGCATCAACGCGAAACCAGCAATGGCAAAGCGCTCGCGCTGGGGCAGTCTGCGGTGCTGCTCGCCGATCCGAATCGCGTTAATACCGATCTGGCGAGGCTGCAGGCCGTCACCGCAGCCGACGTGCAACGAGTGATGAAGAAGTATTTCACTGCCAACAATCGTTTGGTGATCTACTACCTGCCCGAGGCGGCCAAGCCTACCGCCACCTCAAGAGCAGTCGGAGCTAACCAGGAGGCGGAAAACAATGCGCACTAATTCATCGCGGGTTTTTACAGCGCTGCTTTTGTCGGCCGTCGGACTGGCATTCTGCTCGATTGAAAGCAGGGCGCAAACGGCGCAAGCCACTCCACCGCCTCCATCAGCGCCGCGGTCAGTTAAGTTTCCCACCCCTGTTGAGAAAACTTTGCCTAATGGTCTGCGCGTGATTGTCATCGATCGTCGCGGCGCGCCGCTGGTTACCGCACAGCTGCTTATCAAGAACGGCGGCGAGGTTGATCCGCCGGAGCTGGCTGGTCTGGGCAACATGTTGGCTGACCTTCTTACCAAGGGAACCGAGAAGCGCACGGCCACGCAGATTGCGGAAGAAATCGAAGCACTTGGCGGTAGCCTGTACTCTTCGGCTCGTTGGGACTCGACTCGAATAGGCGTCGATGTGATGTCTTCGAAAATTGCACCCGCAGTGAATATTCTTGCGGACGTTGTGCGGCATCCCAACTTCAAGAGTGAAGAAATCGATCGGCTGCGGCAGCAGACGCTTGATGACCTGACTGTGGAGTTGGGTCAGCCAGGCTCGATCGCGCGCTACGTTGCCGCTCGGATAACTTTTGGTGATGCGCCATATGGTCAACCACTCGCCGGAACCACTGAAACGATCACGCGGATTAGCCGCGATGATTTCCTGAAGTATCACGAGCGTTGGTATCGGCCGGATAACGCGATCCTGGTTGTGGGAGGGGACATCAGAGCTGATAACGCGTACGCTCTGGCGCAAAGATATTTTGGCGACTGGAAAAAACCGGCGCAGCCGCTGCCGATATTACCGGCGGCCAAGCCGCTGGCGACCGCCGGTGCGCGCGTTGTAGTTATCGACAAGCCCGACGCCGGGCAGGCCGCGGTGGTGGCAGTGCGGATGGGAATCGAACGATCCAGCCCCGATTATTTTCGTGGGCTCGTAGCCAACTCGGTCCTCAGCGGTTACTCCGGCCGTTTGAATCAGGAGATTCGCATCAAGCGCGGGCTTAGCTATGGCGCCGGCAGCAGTCTGGATGCGCGCCGAAACGTGGGACCATTTTTGGCTTCGGCGCAAACTAAAAATCCCTCCGCCGCGCAGGTTGCCGATCTGCTAATAGGAGAAGTTAGTCGGTTGGCGACTGCTCCGGTGCCGGAGGCCGAGTTGAGTCCGCGCAAGGCTGTGGTGATTGGAAACTTTGCGCGTAATCTGGAAACTACCAGCGGACTGGTAGCGCAAGTTGGGAATCTGGCTGTATATGGGATCAGTTTCAACGAAATCAATGGCTACATCGGCAACGTGCAGAGCGTAAGCGCTGCCGACGTACAGCGTTTCGCAAGCTCGCGCCTCGCTGCCGGGACGACGAGTGTGGTGATCGTGGGTAACGCGAAAGACTTTCTGCCAGAGCTTCGGAAGAAGTATCCGCAGGTGGAGGTGATTCCGATTGCGGAACTCGACTTCAACACTGCGTTGCTGCGCAAGAAACAACCTACGCAATAACGCGACAAAAATTTCTTTGCTGGTTCAGCAATTGGGCGTGATAGTCGGAGGTTTTTACGCCTTCGGCGTAAGAATTCAGCCACTGCTTCCGCTCTCTGGTCGTCATCGGGTTATACTCCGTTTCAGCCCAATGCATCCCAACCTGCGCACATTCCTCGATCTCCTGCACCGGGAGAACGAGATCACAACGATTAAGGCTGAAGTCGATCCCTACCTCGAACTGGCTGAGATTCACCGACGAGTTATTGATCGCGGTGGGCCCGCGTTGCTTTTCGAACGAGTGAAGGGTAGCCGCTATCCGGTAGTTACAAACTTATTTGGAACGAAGCGCCGGATTGAGCTTGCCTTTGGCCCAAAGCCGGAAGCGCTGGTTCGAGAGTTGGTGCAGGTTGCCGAATCACTTTTGCCGCCGCGGCCGGGGGAGTTATGGAAGCACCGCGGCCTGGGCCTCGATGCGCTAAAACTCGGAACCAAAAACACCACGCGTTCGCCGGTCACGCAGGTTCGCGATCAACCTGCGCGACTTGATGAATTGCCGGTGCTGACAACCTGGCAGGAGGACGGCGGTCCATTCATCACCCTACCCCTGGTTTACACCGAAAACCCGGTTACTAAGAAACACAACCTCGGCATCTATCGGATGCACGTCTACGACGAGAAGACGACCGGACTACACTGGCAGATTCAAAAGGGTGGCGGCTTTCACTACGCTGAAGCGGAAAGTCTGGGGCAGCCGCTGCCGGTGACGGTATTCCTCGGTGGTCCACCAGCGCTGATGCTCGCAGCAATTGCGCCTTTGCCCGAAGACGTCCCGGAACTGGTGCTGGCATCTTTGCTGGCCGGCGAAAAGTTGAAGCTGACGAAGAACCCGCTTGGCGGTGCGCACCGATTAGCAGCCGAGGCGGAGTTTGCTCTGGTGGGGCAGGCACCCCCCCACAAGCGCAGAGTGGAAGGGCCGTTCGGCGATCACTACGGCTATTATTCGCTGCAGCACGATTATCCCGTGTTTGAAGTTGAGGCGGTGTTTCATCGCCGGGATGCGATCTACCCGGCAACTGTGGTGGGCAAGCCGCGTCAGGAAGACTTTTTCATCGGCGACTATTTGCAGCAGTTGTTGTCACCGCTGTTTCCCCTGGTGATGCCCGGCGTGCGTGATCTCTGGACCTACGGCGAAACGGGTTTCCACTCGTTGTGTGCAGCGGTAGTCAAGGAACGTTATGGCCGTGAAGCGCTCGTCTCCGGCTTTCGCATCCTGGGCGAAGGTCAGCTTTCTTTGACCAAGTTCCTTTTGCTGACAGACACCCCGCAGGACCTTAAGGATTTCCCCAAACTGCTCGAGCATGTGTTGGCACGCGTGAATCCCGAAACAGACCTGTTCATTTTTGCAAACGTCTCGATGGACACGCTTGATTACACCAGCGGGAAGATAAACGAAGGCAGCAAGGCGATCATGCTGGGACTGGGCGGAGCGAAGCGCGACTTGCCGCGCGAGTTTAGAGGTGAACTACCCGCCGGCCTCTCGGCGGCAGAAGTGTTTTGTGCCGGCTGTCTGGTGGTGAAGGGGAGTACCTATGAGGAAGACCCGGAGCAGGCGGCTCGCCTGGCTCGCGAGGCCGCGTTTGCTGACTGGCCGCTGATAGTGCTCCACGACGACGTGACTGTGGCGCGTTCAAGTAAAGATTTTCTCTGGTCTACCTGGACGCGCTTTGAACCAGCCAGCGATATGTATGCGGCGAAGACGCGTGTGCTGCGCCACCATCTTGCCTACACTGCGCCAATCGTCATCGACGCGCGCACCAAACCGCTTTTCCCGAAAGAGCTGATCGTTCGTGAAGATATTGGGGCTTTAGTTGACCGCCGTTGGCAGCAGTATTTTCCTGGAGGGATTTAGGACCCACGGCATTCATTCCTACGAGCAGCGCTCTTACCTTTGGCCCTCCAATCCTCGGCAAGGATTGCCCAACGCTCATGATCTCGCCAGCGACCGGAAATCTTCAGATAGCCTCGAGAGTATCCTTCTTTTTTGAACCCAGCACGTTTTACTAACGCGATCGAGGCCGCATTGTTGGGTTGAACATTGGCTTCAAGCCGGTGCAGCTGCAAGTGTTTGAAAGCATAGTCGAGCAAAAGTCCGAGCGCCTCCGTCATGTAACCTTTATTGGCGTAACGCGCGCCGACATAGTAGCCGAGGTAGGCGCTCTGAAAGCCTTTGCGAAAAATCTGACTCAAACTCATCGCGCCGATAATTGAGCCATCGGCTACGAGGCAAATAACAACGCAGACAGTGTCTTCGGTGTTTGACCGTTCGAGAAATGCGGCAAATTGTTCTGGGGTTGCAGGCGGAGAGACGAGGCCGTGATAAAAGCGTTTGCTGGCCCGGTTGAGTGCAACTAACTCCGCCCGGTCGTTGTGGGTCGGAGAGCGCAGCAAGACCTTGGCACCGGTAACGTAAAGAGTATTCATTCGGAATGCACGCTACTAACCTATAGCGGTAACCTTACTGAAAACACAGCGCCACCCACATTCCCGTTCGACGCTGTCAACGTGCCGCCATGCTGCGTGATAACCCGATGAGCCAATGCGAGACCTACGCCATGTCCCGCCGTTTTCGTAGTGAAAAAAGGAATGAAGATGCGTTGAAGATCGGCAACGGGAATTCCTTCTCCGGTATCTTTGATTTCAACCGCTGCCCAGGTCGTACCGGAATTACCCCGTTCACTTGAACAAAGAACCTCAACCCGGCGTTCGGTTTGGCTGTCGGGAATTGCTTCCGCGGCGTTGCGCATCAAGTTTAGCAGTGCCTGGCGTAACATGCGTTCATCGGCGCGTATTTCAAATCTCTCCTCTTTTGCGGACGCAGGAGAAACGCGGCGCGGTGCGATAACCAGTTGTACCTTGTGTTCTTCAAAGAGCGGAGCCAGTTCGCCGGCGCATTCTCCGATAAGCTCATCCAGCTTCACCACGTCGAGTTGCAGAGGTTGGGGGCGCGCAAAGTTTAGAAAGGACGTAACCATGTCCGAGAGGTTGCGCACTTCGTTTAAGAGCGAGGTGGTGGTGCCGCGCGCTTTTTCATCTAGTTGCAGACTCTGGAGAAGTTGCACGTAGCCATGCAGCGTAGCAATCGCGTTCTTAAACTCGTGCGCTAGTCCCGCTGACATTTCGCCGAGGCTTTCGAGGTTATGCTTCAGCGCAACTTGCTCGCGCAGTTGTGTGACTTCGGTAATGTCAGTCAACAAACAAAGGACGCCGCGGGGGCCGCGATCAGAACCGAGTTCGATAGGCGCAACGGTGGCGCCGAGTCGCCGCGGCACTTGTTCCGACGTGACTGTTTCAATTTCTTCGCGACTAAAGACAATGCCGCTGCTCAGGCAGCTCTCAACCATTTGCGCCAGTTGCGGGATATGCTTGAGAACAGAGCCTACAGGTTGACCAAGCGCGCTGCCATCGAGCTCGAGCAGAGCACGACCAGGGATATTGATGACGATCGAACAGCCGGCGCCGTCAAACGCGATCAGCGCCGAAGGCACGCTGGCTACGATGCGCTCGCTAAATCTTTCAGCCGAGTCAGCGCGCTGGCTGGCTTGCCTGCTCAACTGCTCAAGCGCCTGACGCTGTTCCTGAAGTTCAGCAACAACGGACTGAAAAGTCTCCAGTACAAACTCGCCTTCATCGCGTGACCGGGGAGTTTTGGAAGTCACCGGAACTTTCTGCGCTTCACCCACGAGTTTCCGGTAGGGCCGGAAAACCCAGCGTAGAAAAATCAGAATACAAAGGAGAGAGCCGAATAAGACCGCGACAAAAGCGGTAAGCAGCAGCGGACCACGCGTGGACGGCGTCGCCGGCGTAACGAGGTAGAGGAAGATGGCGATTGCCGTTGCCAGCAGGAAGAAACCGGTCAGCAACGTCAGGCCAAACTGGTAACGATTTCCGTAGCGCATTTGCGATTTTAGATTTGCGATTGATTTGGGATTGGAGTGCCAGCCTTATCAGCACTCCGCAATCAATAATTCGAAATCATCTGAATTGCCCTGCATACCACCCTACGATTTGAGAGCCGACCAGCAATGCGGCGATCGCGCCGATTCCTAAAAAGATGCCAAAAGGCAAAAGCATCTTCATATCCCGCTTACCCTGGCGCAGCATGATGGCGATACCAATCAATGAACCGGAGAATACTCCGAGAAACAGATTAAGAATTGTCAGTCGCCATCCCAGATAAGCCCCAACCATGAACATCATCTTCACATCGCCCAACCCCATCGCCTCAATACCTCGCAGCTTTTCCCACGTCCAACCCATCAACCAGAGTGAGCCACCGCCTATCAACGCTCCGATGAATGAGCCGATGAGTGATGCCGCCCACAACGGCATGCCGCTCAAGAGGCCGGCAGTCAGCCCCGGAAGATCGTCGAAGTAGGGTCCACCCATGAGATACGGCAGAACCAGTCGCGCCACTACCGCGAAGGCAATGCCCGGAT
>JANLYH010000068.1:0-19743 GCA_031365545.1 Pyrinomonadaceae bacterium
TTGGAGAGTCACTGAATATACGAAGCAGCGAGTGTCGCTGGATGGGTTAGGGCAACTGCGGGGATTATCGCAGATAGTTATTGGTCTGACTAGGTTTTTACGGACCGAACCGCTGCTGGTATTCACCGGAAACGATGAACGCCTTGACCATTTCGGCGTTCACAAAGTTGCCGTTGAACTGATTCAGCTTGCCCAGCCAGAAGTTGAAGCCGCCGAAGTCGAGCCCAGCTTCCGGCGGGTCGTAAGGATTGCGTCGCAGATAACCAAAATACTGCATCAATACAAACGCCTTGTTCGTCTCCTGCTGCTTGAGGATTGCGTTCTCCGCCACTCGCCGCAAAGCCCGCCCGCGCGCCGCCGTGTCGCTCGTATTCCCCGCTCCCCCGAATTCATTGATTGCCGCTGTCCGGTCAGTGGACGAAGGCGTAACCACACCATTCACAAACAGCGCGTCTACAAACTGCGTCGGCGTCAGCGTCGTCGCATAGGCAGAGGTGAACCGCGACCGGGTGACAAAGTCCGTCGCGAAAGCTACCTTGTTGTTTTCCAACACCTGTTCCCAACCTGTTTGCCCCACTATCAGGCCCTGACCAATCTGCTGCGTGTCCGGCAAAAACTCATTGAACCGGACCGGCACTGGCCCATTCGGAATATTTCCGTATGCCGCCTTATAGAAGCGATAGACCAGATAGCCCGTATCCTGAAACTCTATCGAAAGGTAAAAGGCGGCCGAAACATTGATCCGCCTCAGGTCCACACACGCCTGGTCCGTGCCACACGAGGTAATCTGATCACTCCAAAACGCCAGGCCACCGGCATCAGGCTCGCGCGTGAAGAAGTCGATGTAATGGAGACGGACGAAGAAGTTGGCATTGTTAATCGGATTTGCGCCAGTGACAGTTTCGTTATCGTTGATGATAACGGTAGCTACACTGGGCGGACCAAGCAGCGCGCCCGCGGCATTGCTCAGAGTGACTGTAAAGCTCTCGTTGCCTTCGGCGTAAACATCATCGATAACCGGAATCAGGATTGTCTTGGAAGTTTCCCCCGCAGCAAACCGAAGTGTCCCCGCCGTCGCTTCATAATCGCACCGCGAGTTGGCAACGCCCGAGTTCAATACGTTGCAACTGTTTGAGCCAGCCGTGTCGCTCGTCGCATAGTTCACAGCGGCTGCGGCCGATGCTTCTCCCGTCCGCACAACTGTAACGCTCGCGCTTCCCAAGCCCTCGTTCAGGTTGTAACTAGAGTTGCTCAACTTCACCGTTGGTGGCGGCGATGAATTCACCGGCAGGCACCCAGAAAACTCTGAAGTGTTCCCCACCGGATCAGTCGCTGTAGAGTTGATGATGCCGCTGTCAAGGCCCGCCGGAAAATCAAAAGGAAAGTTGAACGACGCGTTCCCATTGCCATCGGTAATGACGCCGGGAACCTTGCCCGTGACCAAAGGCCTGCTCGTCTGCTGATTCGTATTACATTGCGCGTCGCTGCTGAAATACCAGTGCACCGTAAAGGTTGTATTCGGAGTACTGTTAAGCGTGGCGTTGACGTTGATCGCGGCATCAGGAGAGTCAGGTTTTGGTAGGCTGTCATCGTCCGGCGCATTTCCCGTAAACGTCGTCAGCACGGGAAAGTTCTGCTGCAAATTAGCGCCGGTGTCTGTGTCCAGTGGATCATTCGGGGTGATTCCCGCATTGCCGAGATCAATTCCCAGCGCTGCGTTGGCAAAAACGGAATTGTTATCAATGAAGATACGCACGCCGGGGTTGCTGTTCTGCGGAATAAAGACGCCGTTGCGGCCATTGCAGGCAATGAGGTTATCTCTGATCGTGTTGATGGCCGAGTCGGCGTCGACGAAGATGCCGTTCAGCGTGTTGCCGATGCAGTTCTGCCCCGTCACGTCTATGCCGATGTAGTTATTCTGCACCATGATACCCGTGCCGCCCGTGCCGGGCAGCGGCTGACCGGTTACCGGGTCGCGCAGGCGGATGCCGATTGAGATGCCATTCCCGTTATTGCCCGATACGACGTTCCGTGCGTCGGGCGTTGCGCCGCCGATTGTGTTCTCGGCTGCGCTGTTGGCGATGGTGATCCGCAGCCCGTCTCCACCGTTACTTAGTTTTGCTGTTCCAGCGGCATTAGTTCCGATGAAGTTGCCTTGAATCTTGTTTTCCTTCGATTCGCCCGGGCCTGCCTCGTTAGGGCCGCCGTACAAGGAGATGCCCGTGAGGCCGTTGCCTGAGATGACGTTACGCGCGCCGACAATTGTTCCGCCAATCGTGTTTCGGTTCGAGTTGGAGATGACAACGCCCTCGGACTGATTGCCCAGCGCCGCAGCGCCGGTCGCATCAGTGCCGATGTAATTCCCTTGCACTTGGTTATCCGTCCCGGTAATAGGGCCGCTTCCGGGCTGAAAGTTCAAGGCAACTTGGCCCCCGATTAAAACGCCATATGCACTCCCTGAGATGACGTTGCGCGCGGCGGCCGTGGTACCCCCGACAGAGTTGCCGGGCGCGCCGTTGATGAAAACGTTACCGCCGTTGTTGCTGAGGGCGGTAGCGCCTGTGACATCGGCGCCGATGAAGTTGCCCCGCACTTGGTTCCCGGCTGCGGTGCTGTGCAAGATTAAAACGCCACCAGTTCTATTACCTGAGATGACGTTGCGGGCGCCGGCTGTCGTCCCCCCGACCGTGTTGTTAGAGGCTTCATTGATGTCCACACCATCTTGGTTGGGGAGCGCTGCGGTGCCGGTGGCCGTGACGCCGATGAAGTTGCCTTGGATTTGATTTCCCGTCACGCCCCCCACAATAAGGCCGTCCCGATTGTCAATCACGGCGCCGTGCAATTCGTTACCCGAAATGACGTTGCGCGCCCCGGGCACCGTCCCCCCGACCGTGTTGTTGGACGACCGAATCATTACGCCATGGAAGTGGTTACCCAAGGCGAAAGTGCCTGTGACGTCTGTGCCGATGAAGTTGCCTTCGATCACGTTGTTTCCATTCGTCTCCAGACTTATCCCGTGAACCCCGGAACGATTCATCACCAGCCCTCGCACCGTACTGCTTCCAGCAGTGATATACAGCACGTTGAACGCACCGGCACTGGCCCCACTCAGTTCGATCAGCAAGTGGGCATTGTTGCCATCTCCCAATGTGTTCAGACTCGTACCCGGCTGCGTGTAGCCGTCAATCGTCACGGGGCTGTTAATCTCTGGCAAGGACGCAAGAGGCGTGATAGTCTTCACCCCCGCTCCCGGAATGTTGAAGGTGATCGAGTCCGCGCCCGGGTTGTTGTTGGCGGCGTTGATCGCCTCCCGCAGAGAGCAGTGCGCCGCATCGCACGCGCCGTCGTCCGCGTCGGAGGTGGTGTTAACCGTGAAGGTCTGTGCGGCGGTCGTCGAGACGACCGCCGGCGCGCTCGCCCCGGCCTTGAGCACCACCACATCGTCGAAAGCGTCACTGTTCAGCCGCATCGGCAGCGCCGCCACCGGCGCAGTGGATACTTCAAGGTTCGTAGTTGTCATTTCCGCTTGGCCCACGTGGGAAAGGACTATCACCTGAGACTGATCAAGAACCAGCAGGTCGTCACCCGAAGCACTGGATATCTTTGTCCTCAGCAATGTGCCAGCATCGGCGGACAAGCCGCTGGTCACCGTCCGCTCTTGCCATGAGCTCAGTTGCTGGAGCGATTGCGCTTTCGAGGGCTGATCGTTCGGCGCGATTACTTCAACTCGGCCGTCATCACCCATCAGCACCACGGCCGGCTGATGATTGTTTGCAAAATCACCAATCGTGAGCAATGCGATTGCGTATGGAAAGACGCGTTGCTCCACTTGTGCCGGCGAGATCTTCTGTTGCTGCTCAGAATGAAGGGACAGCTTTCGATCGCGACCGTGCACGAGTACCAATTCATCGCCTGCGCCAATCGCCAAATCTATTTCGTACGAGGAATCCGATTGACCTAACGCCAGCGCAGTTACGGTCGCGGGCATTGCGAAAACTTCCGGCTGAGCTTTTAGCGCTCCCTCAGGACCCTCAAACACCATTACCATGGAGCCATCTTGTCCGTTGACGCCAACGACCACGTCGGTTAGTCCATCGGCACGATTGATTTCTCCAGTCGTCAGTGCCGTGACCGTACCAGGCAAGGCAATCTCTTGCGTTGCCGCGAAGGCGCCATGCCCATCGCCGGAAAACAGAAATAGAGAGCGTCGCGTTTTCGATGCTGTGACCACATCCCAATGACTGTCGCCATCGAAATCGCCAGCGCCGATAAAGTCGGCGGCAACTGGGTTAGCGAAGACTCCAGCCGGAGACAGAAATGGCGCATCGGTGAATGTCCCATCGGCCTTGCGTTGCTGCGCTTCGGGAGCATTGGGATAGATCGCGTCAACATTGCCACGCAGAAGCGTGACGATTCCCTTCCTTTTGTAAGCATACCCGCTCACGAGATCAGGCACGCCGTCTTCGTCGAAATCAGCCGACGCCAAACTCAGCGGCTCCGCTTGATCCTGTTCCAACGCAACTCGCGATTCTTCCGGACCAACGTATTGAGTGATCAGATCATGTCCGTCGCTGAGATTTAGAGATGGGTTGCCGCGACCCGCTGCCTGCACACTAATGCTCTCGCTCAGCCGGGCGAGACGGGCCGCCGGATGTCCGGAAGGTTGGTTGTGCGATTTAGCCCTCGCCCGCCCGCGCACCAGGAAAGGAAGAAAGCCGAGACTCGCGATCGTGATTAAAACCAGGAGCAGTCGCGCTGGCTGAAGCGTTCGGATGGAATACCGTTGGCGAGTTAGGGGATAACTCATGTTTTGGCATCTGTCCTCCTGTTGGAGAGTCACTGAATATACGAAGCAGCGAGTGTCGCTGGATGGGTTAGGGCAACTGGCGGGGATTATCGCAGATAGTTATTGGTATGACTAGGTTTTTACGGACCGAACCGCTGCTTGTATTCACCGGAAACGATGAACGCCTTGACCATTTCGGCGTTCACAAAGTTGCCGTTGAACTGATTCAACTTGCCCAGCCAGAAGTCGTAACCAGTGTAGTCTGGATCCGGCGCATCGATTGGATTCCGCCGCAGGTAACCATAAAACTGCATCAGCACAAACGCCCGGTTAAACTCTGCCGTGTTCAGGTCCGCATCCTCTGCTACTGCCCGCAGCACTTGCGCCCGCGTCTTCGCTCCGCCGGTGAGATCGCTTATCAGTTGGTTGCGTTCTGTCGTTGAAAGCGCGTTGCCGGCATTTACATTCAGCGCGTCGACATACTGTGATGGCGTCATCGTCCCGGGATAGGCAGAGGTAAAGCGCGTTCGCTGTACAAACTCGCTCATGAACGATTGCTTGTTACTCTCCAGCACCTGCTCCCAACCAGTTTGTCCTACTACTACGCCGCGTCCGATCTGCTGCGTGTCCGGCAGAAACTCATTGAGGCGTATCACTGGCACCGACAACGGATGCGTCCCGCCAAAGGTTGAGGTCCCGGTCGCACTCCCGTAGGCCACTCGGTAAATTCGTTCTACCAGATATCCCGTCTCCTGAAACTCAATTGAAAGGAAGAAGGCTGCCGAGACATTTATGCGTTTGAGCTCAAGACAGGCCTGATCAGTGCTGCACGATGTTATCTGATTTGTCCAGAACGCCAGACCACCCGCATCCGGCTCGCGCGTGAAGAAGTCTATGTAGTGCAGGCGCACAAAGAATCCAGCCTGGTTAATCGGATTCGTTCCCGTCGTCGTTTCGTTATCGTTGATAGTGACAGTGGCAACGTTGGGCGAACCGAGACTGGCGCCGGTGGCATTGCTGAGCGTGACTGTCAAGCTCTCGCTGCCCTCGGCGTAAGCATCATCAATAACCGGTATCAGGATCGTCTTGGAAGTTTCACCGGCCGCAAACTTCAATGTGCCGACAGTTATTTCATAGTCGCACCGTGAGTTGGCAACGCCGGAGTTGAGTACATTGCAATTGTTCGCGCCGGCGGTGTCACTCGTCGCATAGTTAACCGTGGCTGCTCCGGAGGTACTTCCCGTGCGGACTGCCGAAAGCTGCACGCTGCCGACGTTCTCACCTGCCGTGTAACTTGCCGCACTCCACATCACTGCCGGCGTTGGTGTTGGCGTAGGAGTTGGTGCCGGCGTTGGTGTTGGCGTAGGAGTTGGTGTCGGAGTTGGTGTTGGCGTAGGAGTGGGCGCGGCGCCTACCGGAAGACACGCGGAAAACTCCGAGGTATTGCCCTGCGGATCGGTTGCGGTGCAGTTGATGATCCCGTTAGTAGTCCCGGGCGGAAGATCAAAGGGAAAACTGAAAGGCGCGTTGCCGCTGGGATCAGTCGCGATGCCAGGCAGCCTTCCGGTAGCCAGCGGCCTGCTCGCCGCCTGGTTTGTAATGCACTGCGAGTCGGCGCTGAAATACCAGTGCACTGTAAACGTGGTATTCGGAGTGCTCTTAAGCGTGCCGTTTACAGTGAATGCGTCAGCCTCCAGAGGCGAAGCCGCGCCATCACTCCCAGCCTCCGCGCCACCGGCCACCATTTCCGGGAAAGCAGTCGGTGCCGCCGACGTCAGGTCCGGGAAATTCTGCAAACGGTTTGGCCCATCGTCAGTGTCCAGCGGATCGTTTGGGGTAATTCCCGAGTTGCCAAGGTCGATTCCTAACCCCTGGTTGCCATAGATCTCGTTGTCGGCGATCTCAATTTCGATACTGTTAACATCGCCGCCGCCGGATACATTGGTGATTCGAATACCGTGCCCTTTGTTGTAGGCGATGCGATTGCTGATGATGCGGTCGCCCCTGGCGTTCGCGGGGGCGATGATGCCGGCGTCATTAAAGAAAGGAGATCCGCCGTTACCCAGCGGCCCGGCGCCGCTGACATCGGTGCCGATGTAGTTCCCTTGCACCAGATTGTTGAGCGTGCCTCCCTGGGTGGGTTCACCGAGTTGAATGCCGGCCCGCATGTTGCCGGAGATAATATTGCGGGCTGAAGCCGTGGCCCCGCCAATAGTGTTGAGCCCCGCATCGAAGATCATCTGCAGCCCAACCTGGTTGAAGACAGCTTTGGTGCCGGTAACGTCAGTGCCGATTAAATTTCCCTGGATCAGGTTTCCGTTTGTGCCGCTGTCCCGGAAGAGAACGCCCATAAATCCATTGCCGGAGATTACGTTGCGAGCTGCTGGTGTGGTGCCGCCGATGGTGTTGTCGTCCGTTCCAGCCGACAGGCTGACGCCCTCATTGTTGCCGCTGGGGAACCCCGGGCTGGGTGGGGCTTTCGTGCCGGTGGCGTCCGTGCCGATGTAGTTACCCTGAACCAGGCATCCATGCGTGCCGGGGTAAACCCAGTCAACGCCCGAGGGGGATGTGCCTCCAGAGATAACGTTCCCGGCACCGGCCGTGGTGCCGCCGACTATGTTGTTTGGCGAACCTGGAGCGCTACGTGAAGTCACCCCGGCGTGCGAAATGTTGATGACCTCAGTGCCGGCCGCATTCAGGCCGATGTAGTTACCCTGGATGAGATTGTTTGACGCGTCATCGGCGGTGGTCGGGTCGTCGTTAAACGTTGCGAACATGATGCCGTGCGCCTTGTTGCCGATGACGTTACGCGCAGCAGGCGTGGTGCCGCCGATGATGTTGTTCGAAGTGTCGATTTCGACGCCATTACCGCCTTGCGATCCACCAGCCGCATCGCCGGCCAGATTTGTGCCGATGTAGTTCCCTTCGATGATGTTGTTTCCGCTATTGCGGATGAGTATGTTGATGCCGACTGTTTGGTTGAGCACGAAGCCGCGAATAGTCGAGCGCCCTGCTTTAATGAAAATAAACCCGCCCGGCAACTCGATGATCGGCTTGCCGGCAAAACCCGGCTGGGTTGTGGCGTCGATAGTCACTGGATCAGTTATGAAGGGCGGCGAAGAATTGATCGTAAACGGGCCCGGGCCGGGAATGTTGAAAGTGACGTTGTCTACACCGAGGTGATCGTTCGCGTCCAGGACGGCCTGTCGGAGCGACCCTGTTCCGCTGCCGTTCGTGTTGGTGACAACAAAGGTCGAGGGCGAGTCAGGACCGAAATAGAGGGACCAGCCGCCGGCAATGGTTACAGACGAATTGAATGCCGCGTCGTGGACCACGTAGAGGCTCCAGGTCCCATTCGGAGTAGTGCCGTTGAAGATCGAGAGGGCGGTGGAGTAAGGTCCGGCCGGCGCCGGGGACACAAAAGTATCCGGGCCCGAATCGACGTCGGTCGGCTTATAAGTGCCTGACGGCGTGCAGTCGGAGGGCGGTAGATCGGTGATGGCAAGGTCGGCATTATCATCGAAGGCAAGATTTGAGTTGGTGATGGCGCACGGCGAGACGATGTCGGAAATCAGCATTACCTTCTGACCACCCGGCCCCACCAGCAACACATCGAACGCGCCGGCATTGCTGCTGGTGACGTCGCTAAGTTTCACGCGCACCTTATCTATTGTTCCCGTCAAACCCGACACTGAAATGGTTGAAGGATAAGGGCTGGCAGCAGTCGGAGGCGACAAGCTACCGTTCGTACTAATCGGCGTCGGGTTGGAGAAGGACACGTAGGTCGGCGTCTCGCCCGGAGGCTCTGCGCCTTGCTTGAATACCGTATGCATCACGACGGGCGCGGCCGCAGCATGGCGCAGAATCACGAGGTCCTGCAGCGCGTCCGGGTCTAGGCGCATGGGAAGGACCGCCTCGGCCGGCGCGTCCGAGTCGAAGCTTGCTGCCGTGCGTTGGTCGGTCTGGTTAGTGCCGGATGCGGACAGCACGGACAACTGGCGATTTAGGGTGTCCGCTACGACAAGGTCGTCTTTGGTTGAGCTTGACACGAGGGCGCGAGTTAGCGCGGTCGCGCCGCCATACCTGTCCGCGAGCGAAGTTCGGCGCCAGCTCTTCAGCATCCTGCGCGCTTTATTATTTTGGGCTGGGCGAGTAACGGTCTCGAGAATCTCAATGGTGCCGGCATCCGTAAGTAGCGCCACGTCAGTGTCGCCGTTTCCGGCAAAGTCGCCCAGCGCGAGCGACTGGATCGAAAAGGAAAAACGGAGGCTAGCTCTCCGCGCAGCTTTCACGCTGGCCCGCTCGCTCGCGTCGAGCGACAGCTTGCGGTCTCGTCCGTAGACCACATGCAGTTCGCTTCCAGCCGCGATAGCTAGATCGAAGGCGTAGTGATCATCAACTTGTCCCAGCGCCAGAGCGGTGGCGGCAACGGGCAAGTTGAACACTTCCGGCGTAGTCTTGAGCGCGCCGTCTGGTCCCTCATACACCAGGAGTTGCGCGCCGTCGTTCCCCGCGACGCTCAACACCAGGTCTGTCAAGCCGTCACGCCGGTTGATCTCGCCGGTAGCGAACGCGGTGACGCTCCCAGTCAATGGAATCGCGCGGGCCCGCTGGAAGTTCCCCTTTCCGTCACCCGGAAGGAAATACAATGCGTTTCCGGCGCGACTGGCCAACACAATGTCCCAATGGCCGTCAGCATCGAAATCCCCGGCGCCGAGAAAGTCCGCCGCTACTTCAGTTTCAATAGCCAGGGCAGGCGAAAGGAATGGAGCGTTTGTAAAAGTTCCATTTGCCCGGCGCTGCTGCGCTTCGGGTGCGTTTGGATAGATTGAATCAACGTTACCGCGATGAACCGTTACGATTCCTCGGTTTGCATAATCGTAACCGCTCACCAGATCCGGCACGCCATCTTCATCGAAGTCAGCAGAAGCCAAAGACCGAGACTCTGCCACGTTTTCTGCTAATGCCTGCCGTATTTCACCAGCCCCCGTATACTGACTAAGTAATTCGCGACCAGCTTGCAGGTTCACATTGTGATCCGTGGGGTTAATAGCTCTTATGCTCACGCGCTCGCTCAACCTCGCGCGCCCGGCGGTGAGTTCACGATATCCATGCTTGGAAGTCGAAACAGTTTTGATAATTGGGAACGCGACCAGGCCAGCAAACAGGAGTATCGAGCAGACTGCGACAGGGCGGTGCGATTTGCTTCGTCCGGTCTCAGGGGGCCTTACACGTAGCCTAAGGTGAGTTTTGAGAGCGAGCAATGGAAGCAGCTCCCCTCGGTTTATTAACAGCGGCCCTGGGCTCGATTGGTGGTCGAATTATACCTCAATTAACGGACCCGGACCGAAGCAGATCAAGCACCAATTACTTCTTGAGCTTCAGAACGAGTATTTGGCGGCAAGCTGAACGCGACGACCGGGAGTGATCGTGTCGGTTGCCTGGCCGAAGTCTGCGGCACCAAGCCAGCGGACCGGGACGCCAAAGTTTGCGCGGTTGATGAAGTTGAAGACATCAGCTCGCAATATCAGACGCCGGCTGCCTGCGGTAAAGAAGCTCTTGCTGAGAGATAGATCGAGCTCAACTACGTTCCCGGCGCGAAAAGTATTGCGACCGATGCGGCCGTCCTGCCCAATCGGCGCCAAAAGTGTTGTCGGATCGTTTGTAGTCAACCGCAGCGGTTGCCTGCGGTTTCCGGTCTCCAGCAAGCCGTTGGTATTGTCCAAACGATCGCTCAGGTTACCGTCCAGGTTTACGTCGAAAATACTGTTGACGGTAAAGGGCTGGCCGGTGCGGAAAGTGCCGGTGCCGGAAAGTTGCAGGTTGCCAAATAACGCACGAAGTGCTGAAGCCTGGTTCTTCAAGGTGGGCAGTGCAGCAATGAAGCTGTAGGCGAATCGATGACGCACATCGAAATTCGCGGGCCCACGCTCTCCCGCAAGTGAAATGCTGTTTTGCGGCAACGACGGTGCTCCAGCCAGATCAAATACATCGGAGACATCGTCGGTCGCTTTCGCAAACGTGTACGAAATTCGATATTGAGTTGAGCGATGAAAGCGACCCTGCATTTGAAACTGCAATGAATCGTAGCGAGAGTTTGCAGACGACTCATAAACTGCGACTGAGCCTGCGCGATCAACGGGACGGCCCCCGGAAGTTCCATTCCCCGCCGGCCTTTGTCCGGGACCGAGTGGAATACCCGTAACATTCGGTTGGAAATTGTTTACTCCAATCGACGTTGGCAGCAGGAACGCATTTGGTCCGAGGTTTGGGGTAGTCAAGCGCAACAGGTGCCTACCCAACGTGCCAACGTAGGCCAGAGAAAACACGGCGTTGGAATTCAGCTCCTGTTCCCAGGTCACTGAATAATGTTGAGCTGAGGGCATGCGCAGCTTGCGCTCGGGCAACGTAAATCCGAAGCCGCCGGGGAACGACGAGTTGATAGCAACGAGGCATGAAAGCGGCACCGCTGGGTTTAAGGTGTTCAGCGTTCCTGGTTGCACGATGGGTAGAAACGTCACGGCGCCGTTCGCGTTTGTACACGGGAAGAATGGCAGCGTGGGATCGGTGATGTTGAAGCCCACGCTATTTGGAATTGGCGCGCCGGCAACATTATTCGGCAACCCGCCGGCAAGATTTAACGTCAGGAAGTTGGGAAAAACGTTGCGCGATTGACTGACCACGGCGCCGAGTGCCTGATCATAAAACATTCCATAACCAGCACGAAAGACGGATGCACGCTGCGCGCCTAGCAGATGCGTCGAGTATGCAATGCCTACTCGTGGCCCAAAGTTCTTTCGATCGGGATCGTAGATTCTCCTTCGGCCACCGAGGAAAGTTGCCAGGCCGGGAACCAGTGTAAGTGAATTGTCCGTAAAGGTGTTTTCAATGCGCCGCTGCGATTCCGCGACCGGCGTGTTGTATTCATAACGCAGTCCCAGCGAGAGGGAAATGTTGGGCCGCACCCGCCATTCGTCCTGCCCGAAGTAGTTATACTGATAGTAGCGTAGATCAATCTTCGAATCCGGATTGGACTGCACCGTCTGCATGATCCCGCTCGGTGCGGACGCGGCAGCGAGATCAACGCCGCGCACAAAACCGCTCAGGGTCACACTGCCATTTGCATCACGGCGCGCGCCGGGGGCTCCATTGAAGATAAGCAACGGCCGGGCGTTGCGTGGCAAGTCGCTGTGCAACTCGGTGCGGCGAAAGTCGCCGCCAAAAGTGAAGCTGTGATTTCCGTTCCGAAAGGAAAGATTGTCGGCTACCTGATAAGTGTTGTTAACTCGCTGCTGCGGAAAATTAAATACGTCTACGCCAACTGGATTAAAGCCGGCAATGGTAACCTGGCCCACCGGGCCGAGGATGTCCTCGGTGCCGAAGTTGAAAAAGCTGTCGTAAAGGACCGCGGTTGAAGTAGGAATCGTGTCGTTAACAAAAAGCGGCGCATTCAAAAGAAACCGGCGCTCGTTGGGTCGCAGCGAATTTGCCAGGCGGCTCGGCCGGAGGAATTGCTGGTCACGATGTTCCTCAAACACCAAACGAGTACGACCGTACGATGCGCGCACTTGATTAAACATCGTGATATCTCCGGGGCCGCCGATTTCGCTGTTCAGGAAGTTGGAAAAGTTTTGCGTCCGAATGTTTGGTCTAATCGTAGAAAAGATCGCGCCGCCCACAACCGGAATATCACGCCAGTCATCGGTGAAGTTGTAACGCGAAGTTATCGATTGACTTCTCTTCCCGATGAGAAAATTTCCATCTACCTTCCCTGACAAATTTATTCCCCGTCCACCGGCAGGAAGTGATTGCGTCAGCGTGTTTGCGCCATAGATACCGTTCGGGTTGTTGGGGAACGGGTACAGACTGAAAACCGCGTCGCCGCTGACGGTTGTCGGAAATGCTGTGATTCGGTTACCAGTGAAAGGGTCCTGTGAAAGTCCGGTGGCGCCGGTGCCAAGAATGCCTCGCTCTTGCACTGTCGGGACGGCAAAACTCGCTTCTTCAGTGGCATTGGTAACCTGACCCTCTCCCGATATGAAATAAAACATGCTCCGGCCGCGACCTCTTTCGGCAGGCACCAGTGGTCCGCCCATTACAAAACCGCCCTGGGCGAGCGTGAATGAGTCTTCGCCGCCACTCTGATTGGTTACCGTGAGTGGTGAACCGTTTTTCAGAACCGGTTTGCCGCCGGCGCGCAGAGCTGTAGTTGCATTGCCAAACGAAGTGTCGAAGAGATTTTGGGCGTTCAACCGGCTCGAATTCAACATGCCGTAAAAGGTCGCATGCGTTTCGTTGCCACCAGACTTAGACACTGCGTTTACTTGACCACCGATGTTGCGCCCAAACTGCGCCGGAGCGAGCAAGGTGATCACCTGATACTCCTGCACAGATTCAATTGGTTGCGGCGTGAGCATGACAAAACCCTGGCGCCGAACGCCGATGTCTTCGTCGTTGTTGTCGGAGCCGTCAACGGTGAAGTTGTTGCCCCGCGATCGCAGACCATTTATCGCAAACTGCCCGGCCGAACCCACCCCAGCTCCAACTCCGGGGCCGCCAACACTCCCCAACGTCTGCGGCGGCGGCGACACTCCGGGTAATAACAAAGCTAGCTGGTCGAAGCTCCGCGAGGAATGACTAATCAGCGGGAGAGTGGAGAGTTCTTCGCTGCTGAATGAACCGCTGCGTCGCCCGTCGTGCGTGTTAATAGTCGAGCGAATTTCGGTGTCTTCTACAGAAAGCGGAGCAGGACTGGGACTCGGCAAGCCAACTGGCGCCGCCGTCGGGCTGGCCGGATCCAGCGCCACCGGAACCGGGACTACTTCGCCCGTGTAAGTGATCTTCAAACGTTGCAGGACTTCGCGAGGCTCGTATCCGGCTATGGAAACACGGAGTCGATACACGCCCGGCAGCAGCAGCCCTTGATAAAAACGTCCGCGATAGTCTGAGCGGAGGCTGATCGTCACACCGGTTTGCTGGTTAATGATCTCGACGAGCGCGCCCTTTAGCGCTGTGCCGGTCTGGCTGTCGCTGACGACTCCTTCAAATGCGCCGGTGACTGTGTCCTGGGCTTTGGTAGCGGGCGGCAGCGCGAGACATATCAATACAAACAGGAGAGAAACACATTTTCCGTATCTCATTTGAAAACTTTCACTTTTCATTTTGCTTTGTCCCCAGGTTTACGTTCGTCATCGTTTCAAGCGAAATTGAGAATGACGAATGGCAAATGGAAAATGTGTTGTTCTATTCTCAAGGCAATACTCCATAGTTGCGCGGAACGCGTCTTCACACTGGCAGCCTTATTGCCAACGCGGCCGACTTTACTACGTCACGCGGGCGGATCAAACTATTTTGTTGCAGACGCGACCGCCATCAGCGCAGGATTCCAGTGGCGTTTGTCTTTGACGTGCTGGACGTGACAGGAAGTGCAGTTTGGTTTGCCGCTGGCAATCAGGACTCTATTCGTCCCCGGTTCCAAACGACCGTTATGACAATTGCCGCAGGTGGAGCGTGGCGTCTCCCGGTCGATCGGGTTGAACGTTTTATGGCAACTTGAACACGACAATTCCCCGTCAGGGTTTCCCGGCAAGCCGTTGGCTCGCACGCGTTGCACATGAAGCGCATGAAATTGTTTGCTATGCCACTTCTCGTCAGTGTCCACGGGCAGGCGCTCGACAGCGATCTGTTTGAGACTCCAGTCGCTTTCGTTCAAACCCTTCCACGTCCACTTTCCATTGACCACCGGATAGCCGAATGATCCCTGATGAGGAGTATTCACCTTGTGTCCGTTAAAAGTATTCGAATTCTGATCGTTGTGGCATTCAGTACATGTTGCCAGCGCTGCTTCCCCGGCTTTGAACGCTGCTCCGCGGTGTTCGGCGTGACATGAGATACAGCCCACACCGGCAGCCGCATGCGGTTCTATTACGCTCGCGACAAATGCCTCCGCCGCGTGACACTGCGAACACTTCTGCTCGAGCTTGCCGGAGTGGCAGCCGGTGCACGAGTTTGCATTCGCCTTGATTGCAATCGGCGGGAAAACAGTGAGCTGCGACTGTGCGTGCGCTCGGGAAACCCCACCCGGGGCAAAAGCACTTGCGTACCAGTAAGCTGCGGCAATTGAAAGCAAACCCACCACGAGCGCTCCCCAAATAAAGAAAGACACGGGCCAATGCGATCTCAGGTCGGTTGTGGGCGCCCAGTTGAAGGCCGCTTTGCCGGCGCGTCTCCGGCTCTTCGGAAAGAGTGGCGAGGGCCGCACCATCTTGCCGGCTTCACGAATTCGTTTGTCCCAAAAAATGTCGAGCGCTTTATCACCTTGAATGGGGGCCGCGCGCGTTTTGGCATGTGCCTTCTTTTCTCCCGGCACCGGAAGAGGTTCGAGCTTGGCGGTACTCAGATTTGGACTGCTGAGTTTGGCAGTATCGAGCACCGTTCCGATCAGTAGCGAAACCTTGATGACGAGCGCTTCGTCAGTCAGATCTATTTCCAAAAGGAACGGTCCCACCTCGAGGACGTCGCCGGGAGCCAGCGCTTCATTATCTTCGATGGCCTTTCCGTTTAGCTTGACGGGATTTGAGGGACGAAGACTGAAAAGAAAGTAGCTTCCGTTGACTAATTTTATTCCCGCCTGGGCTCGCGAAACGGAAGGATGATTAAGCAGAAGTTCGCATTCCTGCAGGCGCCCAACGAGCAATCCGTCGGTGATAATCGTCACCGGATCCTGAACCAGGTCCTCACGAATGATGACGTATTTGTTTTCCTGGGCCATGAAACTATCCGACGTTTGCCTTTACTTCACGGCGAAGTAAACGACTTGAATAACATGAACAATCAGCAGCGCCAGCATGAGTGACGTCGAGATTACGTGCGGCGCAATCCAAAGCTTTAGAATCTGGTGCAGGTAAATGAGCGCTTCTACGCGACGCAGTGTGACTTTCGCTTCAAGCGCCCGCAGCAACAACGCTCGCTCGTCGCTGGTTGCGAGTCGGGTCAACCGATCCTTAAATGCCATGCGCGCGTTAGCCAGTAGCGCAGTGAGCGGCTCCTTACGCTTAAACTGCCGCATTAGAAACGAGAAACGCGAAAACTTTTTGATAACTCGTTCCTCAATCTCTTCTTTCAGCCAACCTTCGCTCTGGGTCAATATCTCGTCGAGTTCTTCGTTCAGTTCGTCGCGCCGGCCAAGCAAATCTTCAATCAGTAACGGTTCGCCTTCGATGTTTGTCATTATTCTCGGCACAAAAATGTAAGACGCGATGCCAAACAGTCCGGAGATAATGACGAGGTCAAATGCCAGGTAGAGCGCCGTCGTCAACATTCCGCCGGTGTGGCTGCCCGCATGAAACAAAAGGAGCACGCCCGCGAGCGCGCCGATGTAGCAGTGGGCCAACATCCAGTAGCGCAACGCACCGGCGCGGCGACGGTAAACTTGTTTTCGCAGTGGGTAGGTCATGACCACAGCCACGCCGAACAGCCCAACAATGCCAGTAACCCAACGCATCGTTAGCCACGTACCAGCCAGCACGCCGTCGAAGCCGCGAGCTGCCAATCCCCAAATGACCGCAACGGCGGCGACGAATACCAGCGCACCGCCACCAATGTGACACGCTTTGCCGATCGGATCGTTTTTGTGAATGTTGCGGCCGAAAGCCTGAGTCTGGTCGCGGAAGATTAATCCTTGCGTCTTTTCAACTTCGGTGAAGTAGCTGACCGGGTCGACACGCAACAGCGCTCCAGTAGGACAGTTTTCTTCGCATGAATATGCCTGGCGCTGCGCGCCTGGTGGATTGAGCGGCGTGTGTTCGCAGAGGTTGCACTTAATCGCCACCACATCGTCGGCAGGGTTTACCGTAGCAGGCACTATCGGCGGTGTTGTCAGACTGAAGGTCCGACGCAGCGTGCCCATGAGATCAAAGGATCCGACCGGTTCACCATTTTTCGGCACCATCGAGATCGCGTCGTAGGGGCATTGGGTAGCACAGTCGAAACAGCCGATGCAGGTAGCCGGATCGATATCAACGTAGCCGCGAGGATCTCGGAATATCGATCCGGTGGGACAACCCGTAAGACATTCCGGATCCTTGCAATGCATACAGACCTGCGGCGAAAGCACGTGCTGCATTCGTTCACTGCCAATCGCTACGGGTCGAGTAATACTTATGCCACGCCGCAGCAGACGCGATTGCCCGTGCACTTTATGACAGGCTAGTGAACAGTTGCCGCATCTGATGCAGAGGGCCATGTCCATTACCAGCAGGTTGGCGCCATCCACGATGCCAGTGGTGATCTCCGCCTCTGCAGAAGCCATCGCGCGCAAGTCTTTTACCGCCTCGATCGAGGGCGGCTTGTCGTCGGCAGTTGAGAAAGCGGCGAAGGCGGCGACGATCTGTTCGCGCAACTTCGGCTCAGACGCCAGTTCCGCTAAAGGAATCTCCAGCACTTCCGTTCGCGCCATTGCCGAGGCGCTGTATTTCCATCTCTCCGTTTCGTCAGAACCCTCGAGTCCCAAACAGTTTCCCGCGCCCAGGAAGTCCACGCCGATTGTTTGGCCCATGCCAACGGCAATTCCCGCCGATGCCGGGTCGAGCGGTACGCCACGAACGCGCCTGACCCAACCACTCTTTATCAGGATGATGTTTCGAATGGGCTCGGTCTCCTGGCAAAGCACATGATGTTTGCCATAGACCATAAACTTGCCGATTTCCCGCAACTTTCGAACTATCGCATCATTCGCGCCCCGACCATGTTCCGTCAGATCTTCAATGACGCGCCCCAGCCCGTGCGCTCTATAGGTCTCGTCAAGGACACTGCCGAATTTGGGCAACTTCCTCAAGAGGCGAAGGGCTGGCCGCGTTACTTCGAGCACCACCGCCGTCACGTGCTTTGGCACTACGACCGTTGCGTTTCGCTCAACTCCGGCGAGCACCGCCATTTCTCCAAAGCACGTACCCGCAGCGAGACGACTGATCTTGCGTTGCTCTCCGTCGCGATCTCCGATGAAGACATCCAAAGCGCCATCCACGGACAGGTAGAATGTGTTTCCACCCCACTCGCCCTGGCGCATTATTAATTCACCGCTATCGTAAGTAAGTAAGCGAACGTACGGACCGACGCGTTTGCCCGTGGCGTTCACTTTTCCCTCAACGATTACCTCCAGATCGTTAGCGTTTTTTAGTTTCCCATTTACTTCGATGAAAAGCTCAGAGGTGAGATCGAGTGATTTTAAAGCGCTGAGGATTGCTTCTTTGTCTGTGACCTCGTGGGGCATGAACGACTTATACTACGTAAAGGGGACAAAGATAAATAATTAAGTCGCAACTGCCCCTCTGCAAGTCGCAAGCTCAACGACCAGAAGTTGAAGCGGTTTCGAACAACCCTGGGCGCTGCAGACCCGGTGCAATTGCCGAGAATGTTTTCGTTGGCTGATGCGTTTGTTTTGTCTTATAGTGAAACGGTTTGTTTCATCCTGTAATCTGAAATTATTTGTGCGGACGTTTATCATTGATTTAACTGCTCGCACGTGAATTGCACAATGCCATTGGAATCACTCCTGTCGCTCTCTCTCGAACAGCAAATTGGACAATTCTTTTATATCGGTCTCACCGGCACTGAGCTCGACGCCGAGACTCGCGCCCTGATTGAGGAAGTACAACCGGGCGGGGTCATCATCTTTGGACGCAACGTCGCCACCCCAGAGCAACTGCGACGCTTGCTCGACGACATACGGAGCGTCCTGCCAGGCAATCCCCTGCTGGGCATTGATCAAGAGGGTGGCCTGGTTGACAGGCTGCGGAAAATCTCCACGCCCATGCCATCAGCGAGAACTATTCGCGAACATGGCGACCTTGCCGGGGCGCGCGCGCTCGGCCGAATTACCGGTGAGGCCCTGCGACTCCTCGGCTTCAACATGAATTTCGCGCCAGTGATGTCGATCATGACTGACGAGCGCGATTTGCTTTCAAACGGACTCTACTCGCGCTCCTTCGGACGCTCGCCCGGCGAGGTGCTTGGCTACACCACGGTTTACCTGCGCGGCTTGCAGGAAACCGGGATTGTCGGGTGCCTCAAACATTTTCCCGGCATCGGCGCAGGCGAGGTGGATTCGCACCACGAGATGCCGGTTATCAAGTTGACGCACGACGACCTGATCGCCCAAGACCTCGCGCCTTACATCGAACTCTTCCAGCGCGACGACAACATGGTTCACGCCGTCATGGTCAGTCACGGCGGTTTCCCCAACATCGATGTGCAAAGCGGCGAAGCCGGTGGACGGCTCATCCCCGCCTCGATCAATCCCCAGATCGTCACCCACTTGCTGCGCGACGAACTGGGCTACGACGGCTTGGTCGTCACCGATGATTTGGAGATGGGCGCGATTGCGCGCCATAGCGAGATCGAGGAAGTGGTGCTGCGCGCGGTGGAAGCGGGCGAGGACATGTTGCTCATCTGCGCCCGCCCAGACTTGATTCGGCGCGGTCACCGTGCGCTGCTCGAAGCCGCCCGTTCCGGTAGGTTAACACGCGAGCGTCTCGAACAGTCTTTACGCCGCATCGCTGAATTCAAATCCCTTGTCGCCCCGCCCCCCCCTTTTGATGCCGAACGCCTCGCGCAACTTTCGGCGCAAGTCGAGGCGCTCAATCGCAAACTTGGTTACACCTACGGAGGCAAGATATGACCACGCAGGAAGCATGGCGCGAAACGCAGAAGGTTAGCGGCGCGTGGCGTTCCCTCATCGGGTGTCTGCTTGCTTTCGCTTTTGGCGCGTTGGTGTTATCGGCAGGTTGCCGGGGAACTTCCGGCGGCGGCGATCAATTCGTGATGGTGTTGGAGTCAGCCCCGCGCACCCTCCACCCTCTGCGCGGCTCCGACGCTTCGAGCGAACGCTTCCGGCAGTTGATGTTCAACACGCTGATGCGCAAAAACGAGCGCTTCGATTACGTGGACGAACTCGCCGC
>JANLYH010000102.1:0-10976 GCA_031365545.1 Pyrinomonadaceae bacterium
CTTTATCGGCAAATCAGCTTGCCCAAGCGCGGGCCGCCCGTGTAAAGTAGCGACGAACTAACCCCTACGCACTCCCCGTTTTAGCAACTTGTTGGAGGAAAACCCGAATGTCTTCTGGAAGCATTCCTGCGAACGAGTCTCCGGACAAGGCCGCCTTTGTGTCGGACAACCCTTACCTTGCGAACTTCAAGCCCTACATTCCCGCCAGTGTCAGACTGCCGGAACTTACGGCTTTACCATTAATCATCGGCACCTTGCTGGGAATGGTTTTTGGCGCTTCGTCTCTCTACCTCGTTCTCAAAGTGGGTTTGACGGTTAGTGCGTCTATTCCGGTTGCAGTCATTTCCATCACAATCTTTCGCCTGTTCTCCAAGTTTGGTTTGCGCGACGCCACTATTCTTGAAAACAACATCGTGCAGACTGCGGGTTCCGCTGGTGAGTCAATCGCGTTCGGCGTTGGTGTAACGATGCCGGCGATCATGATTCTGGGCATGGATCTGGAGTTTACGCGAGTGATGCTGGTGGCGATGCTCGGAGGATTGCTGGGAATCCTGATGATGATTCCGCTGCGGCGAGCTTTGATAGTTGCCCAGCACGGTTATTTGAAGTATCCGGAAGGAACTGCTTGTGCGGAAGTGTTGAAAGCCGGGGCTTCCGAGGAATCGCGTAAAGCGGCGGCTGCCGGCTCGGCGCAGCATGCGAGCGCCGCCGACGAGGGCGCGCAAACTGGTGCCAAGACAATATTTGGCGGCCTGGGTATTGGCTTCCTCTATCAAGTGTTGATGACTGGTTTGAAGGGCTGGAAGGATACGCCCGAGAAAGTTTTTGGAGCCCCCTTCAAAGCCGGTTCAATCTCGGCGGAAATTTCACCGGCATTATTGGGTGTGGGTTACATCATCGGGCCGCGCATCGCTTCAATTATGTGCGCGGGCGGCGTGCTGGCTTACCTTGTTTTAATACCAGCGATCAAATTCTTCGGAGAAGGAATGACGACGGTCCTGCCTCCGGGCACCGTTCCGATTAGCGAGATGAGCCCGGGCCAAATTCGCGGGGCCTATATCCTTTACATCGGCGCCGGCGCCGTTGCTGCCGGCGGCATCATTAGTCTCTTCCGTTCGCTGCCGACAATCTGGAGTGGCCTCAAAGGTGGTCTGGCTGACCTTCGCGGCGGTCCGGCGGCGGCGGCAAACGCGCCGCGCACTGACCAGGATCTTTCGATGAAGTTTGTAATCGGCGGCATCGTCGCCCTTATCGGAATGATCATGGCGTTTCCTCAATTGGGATTACAGCAGAATATTTTCGTGGCTTTCACCGGGGCAATACTGATCATCGCCTTTGGATTCCTGTTCGTTACCGTTTCATCGCGGCTGACTGGCGAGATTGGTTCATCGTCAAACCCGATCTCAGGCATGACGGTTGCGACACTACTGCTCACCTGTTTGATTTTCTTGCTGCTGAAGTGGACCGGACCAAGCTACTACATCACCGCGCTTTCAATAGGCGGCATTGTCTGCATTGCTTCTTCGAATGGCGGCACGACCTCTCAGGATTTGAAGACAGGCTTCCTCGTTGGTTCGACACCAAAGTTGCAGCAGATTGCGATCCTGGTTGGCGCGTTCGCCTCGGCTTTAATCCTTGGGCCAATCCTGCTCCTGCTCAACGACTCCGCCACAGTTTATGTGCCGCGAGTTAGTTTTGAAGCTGCCAAACAGAGCGTGATGGTTGACGCAACCAGAGCCGCTTCTTTGCCCGCCTATGTCGATTCAATCAAGCCTACGGCCGCGGGCGACTATCGCGTGTTGAAGAATGAAGCGGGAGCAACTGCGATCGCGGGTCTAGATCCGGGCGAGTATCTGGTTGATGGCTCCGGCAAAGTTGCTTACAAGGTTGCGGAGAATTTCCCCGCGACTCTGAAGGTTGATCCTTCACAAGCGGGTGCTCCGGAAAAATTGAAGGGTCCACAGGCGAATACTGACACGGGCATTTACCGGCCCTGGCATAAGACTGACACTGTCGGTGGACCGGCGGGACGTTACCTGGTGAACGATCAGGGCGCTGTGGTCTACCTGTCTGACCCGGGAATCAACGGTATTCATAAGACACGTCCGGATGGCTCACAGGTCACCAAGTATGACGCGCCCAAAGCCACGCTGATGTCTTACATCATCAAGGGTATCCTCAACCGGCAGTTGCCCTGGGGATTGGTGTTGTTGGGTGTAATGATTGCAATCGTGCTGGAGATGAGCGGTATTCCGTCGTTGGCGTTTGCCGTCGGCGTATACCTGCCGCTTTCGTCGTCGAGCCCGATCTTTATCGGCGGCATGATTCGCCTGGGCGTGGATCGTTACCTGCGCAAGAAGTTGAAAGACAAAAAACTTAGCGAAGATGAGTTGGTGGCTGAGACGGACAAGAGTCCCGGCGTATTGATGGCTTCCGGATACATCGCCGGAGGCGCGCTGGCGGCAATCGTCATCGCCATCCTGCAGGGCGTGCCGCGGCCGGCATTGGCATCCTTCAACCGGAGCGTCGAGGATTGGGCGACGTTGCATAACCCGATGTTTGGAGGCGCGAACGCCGACATGTGGTCGATGGTGCCGTTCCTGGTTCTGATGCTCTTGCTATACTTGGTGGGGCGCGAGGTGTTGTTGACCTCAAAACCAAAGGCCGTGAACCGGCGCTGACGACCGGGCGAGAGCATTGCTGAAGGTCAATCATAATCAATTGACTTCACACTGAAGAATTCGAGGCGCGCTGCTAAGCACGGAGCGCGCTTCGTATTATAAATATCGAGGATAATTTTGATGTCTGCTGCAATTTCACGATCGCAATGCTGTAAAGCGCTGATCATCGCGGCCACCCTCTTTTGCCTGGGAACGTTGGGCGCAGCGCCTGTTAGATCGCAATCGGCGCCGAAGTCGCAGGCGGTACGCTCGCCGTCTGACACAGTGCGTGAGTTTTACAAAGCGATGCGCGAAAAAAGATTTCGGGAAGCATTCGCCCTGACGATCTACAAACCGGCCCTTGATCCATTGAAGCCGCAGGAGTTTGAAGAGCTGCGGCCAGACTTTGAAAAGATGGCGGCGGTAGTTCCGGAGCAGGTCAACCTCGGTGGCGAGCAAGTGAGCGGCGACCTGGCCACAGTTTTTGTAAAAATCAAAGAAGGAGACGGCCCTGAAACCGACGTGCCCGTTACGCTTATTCGCGTTAACAACGCCTGGATTATTGGCGACAAAGAAAGCGAGGCGATCGTAAAGAAAGCCGGTAAACAGTTTTTCTTCGACGCTCGCATTAGTACCCACCACGACGAAGTACAGGCGATGCTGACGCGCGTTTCGCTGGCAGAGCTTCTTTACAACCAACAACACCAGGGCCTGTTTGCGGATCTGGCGACGTTGATTTCGCTGGGTCTGTTGCCAAAGGACCTCGAAGGCACCGTGTCGACTGGTTATCGGTTCCACGTGAATGCGCCAAACGGCGGCAAGACCTGGAACGCGGCAGCCGAGCCAGCCCAATATGGCCACACCGGGAAACTCTCCTTTTACCTGGACGCCGCCGGAGTGAGGAGCGGCGATACGGGCGGGAAACCTCTAACACCGCCAAAACAGTAAGACGCGCCGAGTCAGTCAGTCCGTTTCCAACGTTTCTATTGCGCCGCCCCGTCCAGTTAACTAGAATAGCTCTGCGACAACCCCGACCAGCTTCTCAGTTCTGCCCCCTATCCTCTAGTTTAAGCAAAAGCCACCTTGGCCAGTCCGTTCCACTAATTGGGAACTATGGCGGAATTTACTCGAACAATCCTGGCCCGTTTGCGGCAATTCGTCGGTGATCGCCGCCACTCAAAGCGGCAGTGTGTTCGCCTCAGCTTCAGCCTGTCTCTCGCCGCAGCCTCCCAAAGTCTCAATGGGACACGACGGATCAGGACGCTGGATGGCCACACTTCGGATATTAGCGATAACGGATTGGCGCTTATCGTCCCGCAGATCACGCTCGCCGAACATCATCTGGTGGGCGAGAACCGCAGCTTGAACGTGAAGCTCCAATTGCCGACGGGACCGATTGACTTGGTGGGAATGCCGGTTCGTTATGAACGCTTTGAAGAAGGCGAGGCGGAGACGGGTTACCTGATTGCGGTAAAGATCGTCAGCATGCCGGATGCTGACCGGGAGAGGTTCTCGCAATACGTAGCCAGCCTGCAACAGGCTTGAGGGCGGCGTTGATCTAAAGAAACTGAAGCTGACCAAACACTTCGGGCACGTGGAAATTTGGTGCGGCTGAATATGTCGGTTGCCATGCGAGGTAACGATCGTCTCCCGCTCCTACACAACGAAATAAATTCACCCGCCAAACGTCGCCCTTTGCAGGTTTGGGTAGGACGTTGCTCCAGGGAATTTGCATTGCGACAATTATCTGATCTACATCCACAGTCGCAGCTGCCGTCATGTTCGAGTGAAACTCAAAATCAGTTTCGCGTCCGGCCGCGGTGAAGCTAATAGCCAGATCGACCCATTCACCCAAAGGCGAAGCCTCAAACTCAAAATAGCGTCCGGGCGCTTGCGGATCCGGCGCGATAAAAATCTCACACACATCCCGGTGCCAGAGCCCGATTGTTTTTTGGTGAACCTGGGGATTGGCGTTAACTGTTAATGGTTCATGTTGCCGACAAACAAAGCGCGCCAGCAAAGATTCCGGTGTCCAAATGATTCGTGCCTCCGCATGGCGCGTGTCGGGCGCGTTCTCGCCTGACCACTTTCGGGAAATTTCGATTGGGCTGGCACGTGCCCACTGCTCGTCTTGGAGGGCACTCGCGGTGACGTCGACTTCAGAGTAGGGGGCCCTGACAATCTGATTTTCCAGTCCCAAATTCATTCCGTAGTCCCAAGCTGCACTTCACAATTCCGAGCGGTTTTGTAGTTCATTAAGACACGCGTCGAGGAGTTTCACCGGATCATCGTTCTGAAAGACGCTTGCGCCAGTAGTCTTGGAAAATTTTTTGAGCAGGTAGTCGGCTTCGTCGGCAACGCCACCGGTGCCCGTCAGACAACCGATAACTTTTCCCTCATCGTGTGCAATCGTGAATTCATTTAGCGAGCCCATGGCGCCGGCGATAAACAAAACGATGTCGCAGGACCGCACCAGCACAACGTTACGTCCTTTCAAACCAAAGCCGGTGTAGATAATTACATCGCACGCGTCAAGCGGCAGCTTGTATTTCTCCTCGTGTTCGCAACGGTCAATGGCGGGCGAAATTCCGACGTGGAGAACTCCAACATCATGCGCAGACTTGCCCACCAGGTAAACGATCCCGGTTGTGGCGCCCGTCAGGAGGCGCAGCTTGCATTCGGCGATAGCCCGCGCCAGAGCGCCGGCTTTGCTTGCGAGCGCTTCCTTTTCCGATGCTTTGGCAGCGTCTCCGGCAGAACCCATCACGCCGACTGTGACAGTCATTTTAGTTTTTTAAACCAGAGAGTAGGGTTCCTGGTAAAGAGCAGCCCGACGCCGAGCAGTTGCAGGATCGCAATGACGATGGTTAGTGACCCATGGGCAACGTTCGTGCGCACTTCCGCAATACTACCCAGGATAGTGAAGGGAAGTTGCAGAAGTAAGAGAGCCAGCAACGTGATCCGCGCCCAGTTTCGACCAGCGCCTATCCTGGTTACAAGGAAGAAAAAGACGCCCAGGAAAGCGAGCAGGATTAACACCGCAACCAGGAAGGAAGCGCCGGAGACTTTGTGGCCAAGATCAAAAACGGCCCTTATGCCGCCGATGACCAGCGATGCCGAAAGGAGTAAGACCGCTCCATTTACCTCTCGCGGCCGTTGAGTATTAGCGGTTGGTTCAAGCTTGGGGTCCATTGATTAACTCCTGATTATTCTCGTCAGCTTCAATTCGATTCAAATGCTTCATGGTTTCGTGCGGGCGCTCTTCCTTGTCCCACCATCTTTGCGTGACAAACCAGGCGACACCCGGAAGCAGGAAGAATGCTCCGATCCCAATGGCGACTGCCCGGGGAGATAGTCCAAAGCGATCGAGGAGTTCGCCTGTCGCGTAGTTTGAAATCGCCATCGTCAGTGTAAGCAATGCCAACTCCGCGGCAAAGACGCGGCCGCGAAAGTTGTCTTCCACTCCGCGCTGCAGCAGCACGGTTGAGAAGACCCAGAGGATGCTGCCGCCGGTGTGTGCCAATCCCAGAACGATAAGCGCCAAGACAAAACTGTTGGCCACGCCAAAGGCCATGTAGAAAGCGCCGCCGATAAGAAACGCGATACCGATCGAAACCTGCATCCGATTCTTGCCCTCTCCTGAAATGCGGCGGGCCACAATCGGTCCGACAGCAGTACCAATCCCCCGGGCCGCGAAAAGCACGCCGATGCCGGTGGCCGCACTCTTGCCCACCGGAAAAATCTTTTCACCAAACACTGCCAACAGCGTCAGTATGCCACCGCCCAAACCCCAGGCTGGTTTTACGAGCAGCATGGCCAGCACGCGTGGCCGGCGCTTGACGTAGCGCGCGCCCTCAATTGTCTGGGAGATTCCCAGCGCCCGCCCCGCCGTGAGCTTGCTCCGCTTTCGTGGCGGACGTTTAGGAACGCGCACGCTGGCTATCAATGCGGCGGAGAGAAGATAAGTCAGCGCATCGAGAATGAAAGCGACGTCGGTTCCGAACCAGCCAGTTACCAGGCCGCCGACAGCCGCACCTATGGTCAGCATAGCGGACCAGGTTACGGAAGAGATCGCGTTAGCGGCGACCAGTTCGCGGTCGGAAACAAGCGAAGGAATAATCGCTGTCTTGGCTGGCTCGAAAAAAGTGGACAGCGCCAGTTGCAACACTGTCAGGAAGTAAATGATCCACAACTGATCAGCGCGGCGCACAAAGAGGAAGCCCAAGACCACGACCGCGCGCAGCAGGTCGGAAATGATCATGATCGAGCGGCGACTAAAACGATCGGCAACTACTCCGGAAAGCGAACCAACAACAAAACTCGGCAGGAAGCGAGCCACCAACAAAAGGCCAATGGCGCGCCCCGACCCCGTTAGGTTGAGGATGATCGTGTAGAGGGCAATCGTGTCAAACCAGTCGCCCATCTGGCTGACAACCTGGCCGAGCCAAACCTGACGAAAACTCCGGTTGCCGCGAAGCAACTCGATGTAGCCTGCGGGTCTGCTCTCGAGTGGTGTGCTGCTTGAATCTGCCACGGTCCTCGACCTGGTGGTCATGAGTGATAACGCACGGCGCTGAAACGATCGTGATCACTCGTTAAAGTTTTTCGATTTGACGCAAAAGCGAAGGGTGCCCGCTTAGTTCGACGTTTGTCAACCGAGCCAATTGGAGCAGCCTGACCAATCTCTCCAATCTGACCTGTCAGAATGATTTCGCACGCGGTGAATCGCGGGAGCAAATTTGGCGAGTAAGACAAATCGCCAACAAGTGTGATTCAAGAACCTGCGGCACGACAATTGAAAAGAGGATGGCGCGGCTGAGAAGCTCAGGGCTTCACGGGCTCTCCGCACGGAGTCCGGAGCCGCCATAAATTCTAAGACTGAGTGGCAGCAATTAGCGCCACTAAATCTTGACCAGAATCTCACCCAGCAAGGCGAGCTTGAAGCTCGCTCGCTTGCCCCACACTTGGCCGGAAGCAAAGCTGATTGCCCCAGCTCTGCTTCCGGTCAAAACATTTTTGCTGGACCTTCAGCCCACCGTGCGGAGGGATTGGGAAATGACGGTCGATTAAGCCTTTGTAGAGCCAGCGGTGTTATTGGGGAGAGTGAATGAACCTGCTCGACGCGATTGATTACACAAAGGGCGAAAGTCGTCCACTTAGGCGCTACCGGATCTTCATTCTTACCGGTGTGGCGTTCGTTTCTGCGTGGGCAATTCATGAAGCCTACTCACTGGCTCTCCTGTGCATTGCTGCAGTCGCTATCGCACAAGTGTTTCATATGGCCTGGACACGCTTGAGCGCCAAGACTCGCGAAAGCGAGGAGCTGGACCGCATGCATTTCGCTACCGCTGAGGCACTCGCGACGGCGATCGACGCCAAGGATCAGACCACTCATTGTCACGTCCGCCGGGTACAAATCTACGCCGCCGGGTTGGGCAAACTCCTGAAACTATCGAAGGGTGAAATCGCGGCGCTCAAAGCGGGCGCCTTGCTTCACGATATTGGGAAGCTCGCCGTACCGGCCCACATCATTAACAAACCCGGTCGCTTGAGCCAGGCCGAGTTTGAAAAAATGAAAATCCACACCACCGTGGGGGCACAGATTCTCAGCCGGGTTGATTTTCCCTATCCCGTAATTCCGATTGTTCGCCATCATCATGAACAATGGGATGGACTTGGTTATCCCGATGGCCTGAAGGCAGAACAGATTCCGATTACGGCACGCATTATCTCAGTGGTCGATTGCTTTGATTCGGTGAGAGAGGATCGTCCTTTTAGGCGTGGGATGACTCGCGACGAGGCCGTGGCGCTCTTGCGGCGGGGGTCAGGAAATCACTTTGACCCGAACCTGGTTGATTTGTTCATCGAGCATCTGCCGCGCTTCGAGACGCAAATTGCTGACGCTGGTCTGCAGCAACAAGCATCGAGTGAGGAGTGTGAACCGCTGGCACTTACTGAGATGGACATCACTCAGACCCGCGAGCGCGGTGCTTACATGGCTTACGATCAGATCAAGAGCGCGCACCAGGAAGTTTACGCACTATATGAAATAGCCCGCACGTTTGGCTCCTCTCTAAACGTACGAAACACCGTGGAAATTTTGGTCGACAAAGTGGGCCACGTGGTGCCGTTTCAAACGTGCGTGGTCTATCTTTACGACGAAGTGAAAGGTCACGCCCTGCCCGCTCACGTTGCTGGTAGAAACACTGAAATCCTGGCCACGAAGTGTGTTGCTCCAGGTGAGGGAGTGACCGGCTTTGCCCTTGCGAATCGCACCCCGGTCAATCAACTTCACCCCAGTCTGGATCTTGCCGGTCTCGATATTGAACAAGAATACCGCTCGATGGCATCGCTCCCCTTGTTCAAAGATGGTGCGCTCCTGGGCGCTCTTTCTGTCTATTCGACGGAGCTCGAGCAATACACTGCCGACCACATGCGCTTGCTGGAAACTGTCACCAGGTTGGCTTCGGATGCGCTGTCTAACGCTATGCAGCACGCCGAGGCGGAATCGAAGGCCCTTACCGATCAGTTAACCGGCTTGCCTAATGCGCGCTACATGGCTCTGCGTTTTGATCAGGAAGCAGCTCGCGCCAGACGAAACGCGCGGCCCTTCCAGGTAGTGATGCTCGATCTCGACGACTTCAAAGTTGTCAACGACACCTTTGGACATAAAGTTGGAGACAAGATGCTGCGCGAGATGGCCCGAATCATTCAGGGTCAACTTCGGGAATACGACTTCCTGGCCCGCTACGCCGGCGATGAATTTGTGGCAATTGTGCAGGAACTGATCGGCGACCAGGTCGAAGACTTGAGGCAGCGCATCGAAACTGCTGTTTCAAAGTTTTCGCTCCCAATTCGCGATCGTGGTCAGGCACGAGTGGGCATCAGCATCGGCACTGCGACATATGGCGTGGAAGGCGAAACATTGGATCAACTACTCGTAGCCGCCGATCAAGCAATGTACCGGGCGAAGTCGCATCACAAGCTTGACAAGATATCGCGGCGCGAGCTGCCAGCCGCCCCTACTTCTCGTCAGAACAACGGTCCGGTGGAAATCGGGCTCGATGATCTCCTGGCGCCTGTTAACTAGCAATTCTTCCTTCCAACCAGGTCAGGTTTCACGCACCGTCTCACCAACTCCAAATTAAGAGTCTTGACATTCCTATTCGCATCGCTTTCAATCGATTGCCTGGAGTTGTCACGCGGCGTTCGAGTAGTCGAATGCACAGCGCGAGTGGTCCAACCACAAGCGTCACCCAGGCCAGTCACGCGGTTCAGGATTGAAGCATGCCATCCGCAACTAACCCCCAACAAGACCCTTTAGTTCTCCTTGTTGACGACGATCAAAATGCCGCCGAGCTCCTTGGCGGTATTTTCGAACGGGCGGGCTATCGGGTGTTAAGAGCCGATGGCTCGACCTCAGCGCTGCGCTTACTGCAAAAACAACTTGCCGATCTCGTAGTCATCGATTTAGGGTTTTCTGAGGTCGACGGCCTGGCGCTTTGCAGACTGCTGCGCGCGCAGCAGGCCACCACCAACCTGCCGATCATTACCCTCTCCGACGACGAACTTGAGAGCCGGAAGCAGGAAGCGTTCGCTGCCGGAGCGGATGACTACATTGCCAAGACTTCTTCTGCGGCCGAGATCATCTCTCGATCAGCGGCTCACCTCCGCGCGGCACAACGCGAGTCGGCCCTTATTGGTAGCAATCGTGAACTGAGGTTTCTCGCTGAGCTCGGCCGCGGACTCCTGCAAACAGTCGAGCCTGATCAATTGGTGAATCGCGTCGCCGGGGCGACTTACGAAGGAACGGGCGCCAATATGTGCGCAGCCATCATTAGTATTGGTGACGCGAGCGAGGCCGCTTGTGTGTTCGACCGGGAGGGAAGCGCCGAAGGTGCGGCACTGCTGCGGGTGGATCGCTTGCGGAGTTGGTTGACTGCTTTCACCTCTCCAGGCGTTGCTGCGCAACTTATAAGTGACCCAAACAAGTTTCTGCTGCGTGATGAAGATCACACCGTCGAGTATGCCGTGCCGCTCAAGTTTGGCGGGCGCCCGCAGGGCGCATTGATAGTGGGCTTTGACAATCGTAAAGACTGCGATGATACCGTTTGCCGGTTGGTTGACGCCGCGGCGCAACAGGCCGCACTGGCCGCCCACATTTCCAGTCTTTATCAGGCTGCTCGCGAGGCGTCGGCCAATCTAACGATCGAAGTTGAACGGCGCACCGCGGAAGTGCAAGCGCAACGACGCTTCATTGAGGCAATCATCGACAGCCTGCCCTTGTCGCTTTACGCGATCGATCGCAATTTTGAA
>JANLYH010000124.1:0-37852 GCA_031365545.1 Pyrinomonadaceae bacterium
ACGTGCGCAACCTTGACGCCTAACTTCACGCAGACAAGCGCGCATGCAAGCGTGGAATTAACATCGCCCACTACCAGCACCCAGTCAGGCTTGTGGTCAAGGACAACCGGTTCAAAGCGCTCCATCACCGCGGCGGTTTGAGCGGCGTGTGAAGCGGAGCCGACGTCGAGATAGACGTCTGGTTGCGGCAAATCCAGATCGCTGAAGAACGCGTCTGACATGCTTGCGTCGTAGTGTTGGCCAGTATGAACAACAAGCGGCGTAAACTCTCGTTCGCGCCGCTTCATTGCTTCGACAATCGGCGCGACCTTCATGAAGTTAGGTCGCGCACCGACAACATTGATTACTTTAATCATGTTTCGAGTTTTAAGTTTCAAGTTCCAAGTTCGAGCCCTTTATTCAGACTTGAAACTCGGAACCCGAAACTCGAAACTTCTTAGAGTCGGATTATCCGCGCGCTGCTGCCGCGCCGGACGTCGCCATTAAGCGCGTTTCGCGTATCCACGATGAGCGAACTCAGTTGGCAAACTCGCTGGTAGTCAGTCGCGCTATGGTCGGTGACAATCACCACACAATCACTGGCGCGCAACTCTTCATCCGTTAACGACACTGACTCGAGCGGTTGGCCCCCGCCTTCAGTGTGGGCGTCGTCAAAATGGATCTCTTTCACAAACGGATCGTGGTAACGCACGGCTGCGCCGCGCGCGCGTAAGCGATCGATAATCGAGAGCGCCGGGCTCTCACGCACATCGTCAATGTCTTTCTTGTAGGCCACGCCGAGCAACAGAACGCGCGAACCCTTCATGGACTTGCTTTCGTCGTTGAGGCCATCCGCCACTAACTGCACCACGTGTTCCGGCATTCGTGAATTCACTTCTTCGGCCAGACCGATGAAGCGTGAATCGAAACCGTGTTGGCGGGCCTTCCATGAAAGGTAATGCGGATCGAGCGGAATACAATGACCGCCGATTCCCGGGCCTGGATAAAACGGCATGAATCCGAATGGCTTCGTCGCGGCGGCGCGAATCACTTCCCAGGTGTCGATGTTCAGCGCGTAACAAAGGCGCGCCATCTCGTTTGCCATACCAATGTTCACCGCGCGAAAAGTGTTTTCCAGAAGTTTGGCTGTTTCGGCAACGCGCGCCGAGCTTACCGAGTGAACCTCTTTAACAATCTGGGCGTAGAGATGCGCGGCAGCTTCAGTGGAGTCTGGCGTGACACCACCAACAACCTTAGGAATGTTGTGCGTCTGAAATTCCGGGTTCCCCGGGTCCACGCGTTCGGGCGAGAAGGCCAGCAGGAAATCGGCGTCGAGATTGTGTCCGGTCGCTTCAAACATCGGCAACAGGACTTCGTTAGTAGTACCCGGATAAGTGGTGGACTCGAGGATGATCAACTGTCCGCGGTGTAGCCGTTGCCTGATCTCCTCCGCCGCGGCCAGGATGTAGGACACATCCGGTTCCTTTGTCTTTCTGAGCGGCGTGGGAACACAGATGATTACGACATCGCAATCTTTCAATTGATCGAAATTGGTAGTGGCACTGAGGAGTTTACTCGCGACGAGATCTTTGACAACAGTGGAATTAACGTCGCCGATATACGACTCGCCCGCATTAATTTGGGCGGCCTTCTGCTCGTCAACCTCAAACCCGGTGGCGTGGAAGCCGCTGCCGGCAAACTCAGCAAGCAATGGCAGCCCAACGTAGCCTAAGCCAACAACGCCAACGTGAGCGCGCCTGGCCGTAATCGAAGCAATTAATTGTTCCTTGATCATCTGATAGCTTTTTCCGGTCGACTTCTCGACGGAACCTGAAACTCCGTTTCGCTTAATCCTACTCTCTACTCTTGAAACTGTTGCCCAACCAATTAAATGGTTTGTCGCCGGGTTCACGCCTCCAAAACTCGTCCGGTGATTAATCCCAGCAAGACTATTGGGCGTGGCTCGGAGTGTCAAGCAAGCTTTTCCTTGACACTGAAGCATCAAGACTACTATACCGTGCAGAAATTTATGAACGAAGCTGCTGAAAGTTCTTCACCCAAACTAGTCCGCGGCCTGGGCCTGACTGATGCGAGCATGATTGTCGTCGGTTCGATGATCGGCTCTGGTATTTTCATTACTTCAGCTGAATCTGTGCGACTGGTCGGAGCGCCGGGATGGTTGCTGATGGCCTGGGCGCTGGCCGGCGTTCTCACTATCACCGGCGCACTCTGTTGCGCAGAACTGGCGGCGATGATGCCGCGTGCCGGTGGCCAGTATGTCTTCTTGCGTGAAGCCTACGGTCCCGCTGCGGGATTCCTTTTCGGTTGGTCCCTGCTGCTCGTAATTCAGACTGGAACGATCGCCGCGGTCGCAGTTGCTTTTGCCCGGTTCATGGGGGTACTCGCGCCCCAGGTTTCCGAGTCAAATTACCTGATCGCGCCAACCCATCTTTTTGGCAGCTACGCGATCAGTCTTTCGACGGCGCAGTTCGTCGCGATTCTGCTCATCCTGCTGCTGACTCTGACCAACACACGCGGCCTCAAGACCGGCAAGCTCATTCAAAACACTTTTACATTTACGAAGACCGCCGCGCTTCTTGGTTTGATTGTGGTGGGCCTGCTGCTTGGCTGGAATCACCAGAGCGCAGCCTACACTTCTTCCTGGTGGCACCCTTTGATGAATGGCTGGAATCCGCAGGCGGTGCAACCCGGACTGGCAACGACGGGCACTGCAGCGCTCCTGATGTTATTGGGACTGGCGATGGTCGGGCCGTTGTTTGCGCAATCCGCCTGGAACAATGTGACGTTTACCGGTAGCGAAGTCCGCGATCCCGGTCGCAATCTGCCGCGGGCGCTGCTCATCGGCTGCGGGATTGTCGTAACTTTATATCTTTTCGCGAATGTTGCGTATGTAGTCACACTTCCGCTGGCGACAATTCAGAAACCACAGAACAGCGTGGCGACCGCAACGATGCAGGCGATCTTTGGCCGGCCCGGCATGGTCGTCATGGCCGTGGCAATCATGGTATCTACGTTTGGCTGCAACAATGGTTTGATTCTCGCGGGCGCGAGGGTCTACTACGCGATGGCGCGCGATAATCTCTTCTTCAAACGCACCGCTTCGTTGAATAGCAAACTGGTGCCGGCCGCGGCTCTCGTGATGCAGGGACTATGGGCCGCGTTTCTGACACTGCCGCGCACTGAAACATCGACGATTGATACGTGGTCAGGCGCGGCACAGATTACTTACGGCAATGTGTACACGCAACTACTTGAATATATCGTGTCGGCCGATTTGGTTTTTTATGGACTGATGGTGGGAGCGGTGATCGTTATGCGCCGCAAAGCGTCGACAGCCGAGCGCCCTTATCGAACTTTCGGCTACCCGATCGTTGCGCTCTTATACATTGGACTCGCACTCTTGCTGGTGATTGATCTTGCGATGCTCAAGCCGAGAACCTCCGGGATCGGTTACCTGCTCGTGTTAACCGGAATTCCTGTTTATTTTATTTGGCGGCGTAGGAAGACAAAGGATGAAGGATGAATAGTTAATTAGACGCTGCTCGTCCTTCCACCTTCATCCTTTCACTTCACCCACTCGTCTGCGATCTCGGTCTCAACTTTCACCGGGACTGTCTTTACGTATTCTTCGCCCGCCGCAACCATTGCACGCTCCACTTTTAGTGCCACGTCTTGAGCTTCATCCGCATCTGCTTCCACCACAATTTCATCGTGAATGATGTTGACGATCTGCGCGTTTGTGCCGCGCAGGTCATCCCGCAACAGGCGTAGGGCACGTTTGAGTATGTCTGCACTCGTTCCCTGAATCGGCGTGTTCTTGCCGTTTCGTTTGGTCATGGAAATCTGTTGTCGATCCTGGTCGTCATAGCGGAAACGAACCAGCCGGCCCGATCCGGTGCGCGCCTGGCGCTCATTCACCGCACGGTCTGCGGCTTCACGCAGGTAAGTATCAAGACCGCGATAAGTAGCGAAATACTTGCGGAGAATATTCTCCGCTTCTGACACGCTGGAACCCGTCATGATCGAAAAGCGTTGGGCGCCGATGCCGTAGACCACACCGAAGTTCAACCGCTTGGCAAAGTCTCGCTGTTCCCTGCTCACCTGATCCACCGAAACGTTGAAAACCTCCGCTGCAGTAACACGATGCAGATCTGCACCCGAGTTAAAAGCATTGATGAAGCCACGATCACCGGAAAACTCAGCGAGGATGCGTAGCTCGATCTGCGAATAGTCGGCAATCACCAGCTTTCTGCCTTCCGGATGTCCGGAGAAGCAACGCCGGTATTCCACCGCGTGGGGCACCTGCTGGATATTAGGATTGGTGCACGAAAATCTGCCGGTCGGGGCGCCAATCTGGCGGAAGTCAGCGTGCAAACGGTGCGTAGTCGGATTGATCAAGTCGATCATATTCTGACCGTAACTCGTCAGCGCCTTCTGCACCGTGCGGTATTCAAGCAACGTAGCAATGATCGGATACTCGAGGGCGAGCGGCTGCAGTTTCCAGTTGCGCGTTGAATCGGGAACAGGAATCCCTAGACGCTCCAAAGCTTGTGTCAGTTGCTGATGCGAATCGAGATTGATGTCGTCGCGCTGCGGTCCCCCAAAAAGCGTTCCCTGCAACGACTCTTCGGCGAGTACTGTCTGTAATTCTTCAGCCAGTTGGGTCCTTCTCTTGTCGACTATTGCAAGTTGTTCAAGCCAGCGATCTTTGTGCATGTAGAAGCCGGCCAACTCCATATCGGCGACGGTCATCACGCAGTCAAACTCCAGCCGCGCACAATCAATCAGCGAATCCGCTTTCAAGCGCTCGATAAGTTTTTCTCGGAGCGGTAGCAACACTGCCGCATCGCGCGCGGCGTATTCGAGTTGCGATTCGGAGAGTTCAAAATTCCAGTTGCTTAGTCGTTCTGTTTTGTCGACTGCCTCGCTGAGGTAGCGCGCGGCGACGGCTTCAAGGCCATGCCGCTCCTCAATATCGCCGGCGCCGAGCAATTGACTGGCAAGCAGGGTATCGAAAATTCCGCCCAGGTCGGTGCCTAGTGTGTGTTTGATGAATTTAGCGTCAAACTTGGCGTTGTGGAGGATTTTGATTGGGCGGGGAGCGGAGAGCAGATCTCGCAGCGGCCCGAGCGCATTATCTTTTTTGGGATCGCTGTTGCGAAATACGTCGAGGTCAATAACCTTCACGCCACTCGGCGTGGCAAGCTGGATCAAACGCAAGCGGCCATAGTAAGGGTCAAGCTCAGTGGTTTCTGTGTCGAGTCCGATCACCTGGTGAGTCGTCAACGACTCCACTGCCTGGCGCAGTTCAGCTACGCTCTTGATTACCTGATAATTCGTATTCATCAACTGCTATCGACGCAAAGTATCACTCTCAGGTTTCTTTCAGCAACAATTCGGGAAGAAATACACTACTCGAAAACTGGTAGGCTGTCATGCGACTGTGTCTTTGAAATTTACGAGATCGCGCTACCTGAGAGCGATTGAGCATCGCCTCGCGTCTTAACCAGCAGCAGTAACAACAACGCCGCTGCTGCCCCGAGGATCGCGCTTACCAGGAACGCTGTCTGCGGGCCGCGCCAATCCCAAAGCCCGCCCATCAGGAGCGAAGCCGGAAGCACGGTTATGCCAAAGGCAAGATTGTAGAGCCCGTACGCTGTGCCTCGTTGCTCAGGTCTGACCAGGTCCGCCACCAAAGCCTTCTCGGCACCCTCCGCCAGGCCAAAATAGACTCCATAGATCAGAAAGAGTATCCAGACAGAGACTGGGTTTACCACAAAAGCAAAGCCGGCATAAACGGCGGCGTAAAGAATCCAACCCGAGACAATCAAACGGCGCCGGCCCAGGCGGTCGGATAGATCACCACCAAACACCGAACTCACCACTTTGCTAACGTGCAGCACGGCCCATAGCAGAGGAATAGCCGCCACCGATACTCCCTTCGATTGCGCGCGCAATAGCAGGAAGGCGTCAGAAGAATTTGAAAGTGTAAACAGCGCGACTATGACCAGAAAACGCTTGAAGTTGCCGTCAAAGCCGCGAAGCGAGAGGTGCGGGGGCTGCTCAGGTGCATCCGTTGCCGCAGCTGGTTTGTAAGATTCGCGTACGAAGAATGCGACCACCAGCACGGCTGCAAGCGCGGGAATCGATGCCAGCAAAAAGATTTTGGTGAAGTCGCCAGCAGTTGGCGCGTTACGATCGGCGGCAAGCAGCAATACCAAAACATAACCAATCAATGGCCCAATCACCGCCCCGGAATGGTCCATCGCTCGATGAAAGCCGAAGGCCAGGCCGCGCTCTTCGATTCTGACGGTGTCTGCGATCATGGCATCACGCGGTGCACTGCGAATGCCCTTGCCGACCCGATCAGCGAGCCTTAATCCAAAGACCTGCGACCAACTGCCGGCAAACGCAAGCAGTGGTCTGGTAAAACTCGAAAGCACGTAGCCAAAAACTACGAAGACTTTCCGCTTGCCATGACGGTCGCTGAAGTGCCCGGCAAACAGTTTCAGTAAACTCGAGATGGATTCAGCCGTGCCTTCGATTAGGCCGATGATTCCTGGCGACGCGCCCAGGGTAACTGAAAGGAACACCGGCAGCAGCGGGTAGACGATTTCGCTCGACGCATCGTTTAGCAGACTGACCAGACTGATGGCGAAGACATTGCGGGGCAGGCGGCGGTAACGACCCCAAAGACCTGTTATTCTCGGGGGCTCCGCGGGATCCAGTTCTTGACTTGGCAAATCAGCGGCGTCGTCAGTATCACTTTTCGCCATGATCTTCGCGGCCTAAGGAGCAGTACTGCGTCTGCTGGGCGCCGGTGGTTGCCGATTCGGTTTTGGCTTTGCTGTAAGTCGGTTGCTCCACCACCAGAAGCCGCCGGCGCCGACCAACGCCACCACAATTACGCCAACAATCACAACCCTGATCATCCAGCGGACTGCGAGCTTGGCTATCAAGACAAAGATGGCCAGCAAAACTACGCCGGCAATTATAGAGATGGTCGTGAAAGTCATTGGAATCAGTGGCCGGTGGTCAGTGGCCGGTGGTCAGTGACCGGTGGTCAGTGGTCATCAATTTCAAGATGGTCGTTCTCGATTCTGCATCTCGTTATTCAACTTCGTCCGAGACTGGCCACTGGCCACCGATCACTGGCCACTTCTTTCGTAACTCGCTCTCACGACAGTCTTAATATTTCCCCGCACGTGAAAGTCGCCTTCAATCTCGACGCTCAAAGGATCACAGGCCTGTACAAAGTCTTCCATGATCACGTTGATGACGTGCTCATGAAATATCTTCACCTCTCTAAATGAATTGATGTAGAGCTTGAGGCTCTTTAGTTCCACGCAACGCTCGTGGGGAACATACTCGAGACGGATAGTGGCAAAGTCGGGAAAGTCGGAGAAGGGGCAGATGGCTGTAAATTCGGTTATTTCGAAATCGATTTTTATCTCGCGATCAGGAAATTCGTAGGCGAATGTATCGATGGGGAAGAGATTCATCTCAGCCCGCGGCGTCGAGCGTATATCGAGGCCCTGCTGATTAGTCGGTGCGAGAGGGCTTTCCTCAATTGCCATTGTTTACTCCTGAATCGAACGTGATCATAACTGAGAACGAGAAGAGCGGCAATTTAGCGAAGGAAGCGGCAGCTACCGGGTCTGGTTGCGACTGCACCGGACGCGGTCGCTACCGCTCCCGGTTCTGTATTCGCATGACAATTAAGCGGCGGACGCGTTCCGGCCGAGGGTGAACACTTTTACAAGCACAAGTCCAGCAACGAATCCGCCGATGTGGGCTGCGTAAGCAACGCCTCCCTGTTGTGATCCGCTTCCCAAGACTCCCAAACCGCTGATGAGCTGAAAAGCAAACCAGATCCCGATCGCCACGTATGCCGGAACCGCGGTGAGAAACCGAAAGAGAATTACGGTGACGCGACGCTTGGGATAGAGCAATAGGTAGCCGCCAAGAACTCCGGAAATCGCGCCCGACGCGCCCAGGCTGGGTATCAGCAAACTCGCTGTATCCGTCGCGAACATCACGGTCGAGAATACGTGCGCCAGCGACGCGAGCACCCCGCAAACCAGATAAAAAATCAGATACCTGACGTGGCCCATCCGGTCTTCGACGTTGTCGCCAAAAATCCAGAGAAAGAGCATGTTGCCCGCGATGTGTGCAATCCCGCCATGCATGAACATGGAAAAAATCAGCGTGAGATAGACAGAAAAGGGCGTGGGCTGCAGACCCGGAATCAAGAGTTCCTGGCCGGTAACTGGATGTTCTACTACCCGATCCGGAGTTTTGACGTCGCGACCGCTGATAATCTCCTGCGGCACGGTTGAGAAAGCGTAGGTGAATTTGTCATTGTTGCCAAGCTGCTGCAGGAAGACGAAAACCAGGATATTAACTGCAATCAGGACGTAATTAACTATTGGCGTGATAGTGCGATCGCTATTGTCGTCGTAAAGTGGAAAAACCATATGTCGTTAACCCTTGAGTATCCTTTCAAGCTTCTTCGAGTGCTGCCTCCGCGAAAGCAACGTCGCCTGCCTTAAGATCGAATGCCACTTCCGCGGGCGTGCCAAACGCATGCGCGCGCTCATCGTCAAACTCGCCTTCCCAACGAGCAACCACCACCGTAGCCAAACAGTTTCCCAAAACATTCACGGAGGTCCGGCCCATGTCCATCAGTTCGTCAACACCGAAGATTACAGCCACACCAATTGCCCCGAGCCCATTGGGAATAAAACTGTTCAGGGTTGCCAGCAAAATCACGAGGGCTGCACGCGGCACTCCGGCGACGCCCTTCGAAGTAATCATCAAGGTCAGCATCATTATGATCTGCCTGCCAAAACCCATGTGTTGGCCGGTGGTTGCTTCTGCAGCTTGAGCAACGAAGACTGATGCCATTGCCAGATAGAGCGTGGTGCCGTCCAGATTGAAACTGTAACCTGTCGGCATCACAAAGCTTACGATTCGTTTCGGCACGCCCAGGCGCACCATGTTTTCCATTGCTTTGGGTAACGCGGATTCACTCGAGGTTGTGGCAAATGCGATTGTGAATGGCTCGCGGATGGCTCTGATGAACTGCCTGATAGGCACGCGCGCCAGAAGCATCACCGGGACGAGAACACAAACGAGCAGAATCACCAGGGCCAGATACAGCGAGCCGATAAGCTTGCCAAGATTGAATAGTACTCCCAGGCCGTTTGTCGCAATCGTGTGCGCCATCGCCGCGCCGACTCCGATAGGCGCAAACTTCATCACGTATTCGGTAAACCGGAACATCACTTGCGACAAAGCTTCGCAACCGCGGATGATCGGCGCGCCTTTCGCCCCCAGTCCGGCCACGGCGATAGCAAATAGCGACGAGAAAGCGACGATCTGCAAGACATCGCCGCGTACCATTGCGTCCATGATGCTCGAAGGAAATATGTGCGTCAGCATGTCGCGAAAACCCTGCGCGTGAGTTTGCTGCAGTTGGCTGATGTCGCGGGCGGCGGTCAGCGCCACTCCAACACCCGGCTTGGTAAGATTCACGATGCCGAGTCCGATGAAGAGAGCAAGGGTGGTAACGATCTCGAAGTAGAGCAACGACTTCAAGCCCATGCGACCGACCTTTTTCAAATCGCCGGCCCCGGCAATGCCCACGACAAGCGTGCCAAAGATGAGCGGCGCGATGATCGACTTGATAAGGTTGAGGAAGATGTCCCTCAGGAAGTAGATATTATTTCCCCAGACGGGCTTCACGTAGCCAAGCAGACCGCCCAACACCAAACCGAGCATAATCTGGGTGGTCAGCGAAGGTAGATACCAGGGGCGACGCCTGGCGCCAGTTTTGATTTTCACGTCTTCAGTTTCGCGTTTCATGTTAGGTAGCTCGACATGTGCAGATGCGCAGCTCCCGGAATTTTGATTCGAAGGGCGCAGTCATTCTGTCTTAACTCGAAACTTAAAACTCCGAACTCGAAACTGGTGACTCATCGTCCCCATCTGAGCTTATCGCGCAAGACATCAAAATAGTTTCGGTTCGTCGGCTGCACCAGGTTGAAGGTGGTCTCACTCTTGTGAATCACTACGCGGTCGGCAACCATCAACGGCAGACCGACCTGGCCATCAAGCGTTAACGACACATCTTCCTGTGGGGTTTTCAATCGCAGTTCGATCACTGAGTCATCGGGCACGACAATGGGACGATTTGAAAGCGTGAAGGGACAAATCGGTGTGATGACCACTGCATTCATCGAGGGGAAAATCACCGGACCACCAGCCGATAAATTGTAGGCAGTGGAGCCAGTTGGCGTAGAAACAATCAAACCATCAGCGCGGAAGGCGTTAACAAACTGCTGATCGAGATAAGCCTCTATCTCAATGATGCGCGCCAGCGCTGATTTGTTAATGACGACATCGTTAAGTATGCGATTGCTCGTCACCCTCTCCTCACCACGCATCAGTTCGACCGCGAGCATCACGCGCCTGTCCAGACGATAGTTGCCGGCAAGAATCGCCTCGAGGGCCGTATAAAGTTCTTCAATACGAAACTCGGCGAGATACCCCAGGCCGCCAAAATTAACTCCCAGCACCGGGACTTCCGTGTCGCCCATCAATCGGGTAGTGGCGATCATGGTGCCATCGCCGCCAAGCACCAGGATCAGATCGACTCCGCTGGCCAGTTTCTCTGACGGCACTTCCTCAACTGCACATCCGGTTTGTTGCTCAATCCGCTGCCGTTCTATTTCCGGTCCGCCGACCAAACTGATCCCGCGGCTCGCCAACCAGGTTGCCAGTTCGCACATTGTTTGCAGGGCGTCGGGCTGCTTTGGCTTTAGAACTACGCCAATACGCTTTATGGACGAGGTCGTCATCGCGCTCTTGAGATCGCTGCCAGTTAGATCTTGGGATTGGAAATCGCTGGCATGTTAACCGTTAGCGTGACTGAGGGGCAACGCAAAGCAGCGGGGGCAAGTCCACCTTGCGTTCTTTAAGCTTTCCAACGGTTCAGCTAAACGGCAGCGAACAATGGAAAATGAGGAATGGAAAATGGAAAATTGTTTTACCCTCAAAGATTTTCCAATTCCCTGCAAGGTCAGGAAGATGTGTTTACGCTCGCTCGGTGGATTTCATACAACGCGAGAAACTCGACATTGCCATCTGCGCCGTGAATCGGAGACTCGATTACCCCCTTCACTCGCAGTCCCAGTTTCTGCGCAGCGCTGTTTACTTCCTCGATTACACGCGCGTGTTTCGCCGGGTCGCGGACGATGCCTCCCTTGCCCACTTCTCCACGCCCGACTTCAAACTGTGGCTTGATAAGCGTAATCAGAAAGCCCGTCTCTTTCAGTAAGTGAACGATCGCCGGCATGATCTTGGTAGCAGAAATGAACGAAACATCCATCACTATGAGATCGAAGTTAGTCTCAAAGTCGTTTGGCTGAAGAGAACGCGCGTTGACGCCTTCTCTAACTTCTACTCTGCCATCAGTGCGCAATCGGTAGTCGATTTGGTTGTGGCCAACATCCAGGGCGATAACGTGCTTCGCTCCGTTTTGTAAAAGGCAATCGGTGAATCCGCCGGTTGAGGCGCCGACGTCCAGACATTCCCAGCCGCGGACGTTGAGCGCAAAATCCCGTAGCGCTCTTTCGAGTTTGAGGCCGCCGCGGCCCACATAACGTGAAGCTGGGTCGTCTGCGCCCTTTATTCGAAGCTGGGCGTTTGGAGTAAATGTATCGGAAGCTTTGTTTACGAGTTGCTCGTTGACGAGCACGACACCGGCCATAACCATCGCCTGCGCTTTCGTGCGTGATTCGGCCAGACCGCGCTCGACCAGCAGCACGTCGATACGCGTGCGTCTTTCGGAAGGCTCGCGCTTCATCGCCACTACTTTACAGCAGAACGTTACAATGAGGCTTTAACTGTTTGTGCGTGACGATCGCAGCGGTGTTCAGGCTTGACGTCGCGCGGCCTGCGAGATGGCGCGCGGCGAATCTCCCAGATTGAGTTCGCTGGCGCATTGGGGACAAAGCCAGACCATAATGTTCGACGCGTCTGCCCAAAAAAACGAGCCCACTCTGCCAGCCACCTTCATAGCCTGGTCGACCGGAAGTCGCTGCAGCGCCTGGACATAAAAGGCGCCGTTGTAAAACTCGCCCGCCGCATCTTGGTCTCGATGAATACACTCTCGCTCGCGAAACGCTTGTTTCATGGAAAAGTCCTGCTTTCTCGCGCCGCAACCGCGAAAAAATAATCGTCATTCAATATCGTCGGGTTTCGCTTTTGTGAGAGTTGCTATCAGGGCAAGCGACCTGTTGGTCAGTCAAAAACTCTTCTCTTCATCGCTTGCGCCAGATAATGCCATTCATGTCGATAACAGTCAATAACGATTAGTTGCGCCAGCAATGGTTGCCGAGATTTGAACGCACAATACTCTTTTAAGGTGTCGACGGGCCTTCAAATATCTCCCTGATTTTAAGCAAGCCATCTGCGGATTTGCGTTGGCGAGTGCGTGCCTCTTTGCGGCCTTCACGTTCGAGTGCCTGATCACGCAGCCGGGTGTTGAGTCGTTTGCCCTGCCGCAGCTCTCTATCATTTGGCTGAAGTGTAGAATTTCGCCGCCTGGCCTCGTTCATTACCGGCTCGGCGTTAACCGGAGTCCACGGTATTGATTTCGCATTTGACTCAGCGGCGTTCAGCAGAGCCCCAGTAGCGGCACCGGCCCCACCCTCAACAATCGAGGGGGCCTGGACAGGTTCGTCAACCGACGCGCTGCCACCGCCGCTAACAATCGCGGCTGACCGTTGTCCTTCGCCCGTTCTGTAGATGAGTTTCGCGCCCACCACACCCAAAATAAGTGCGGATATGATCGCGGTTCCAAAAGCCAGCCGCCTTCCCAATCGTTGCTCAGCCTTTATTTCATGGAGCGGCACTACCGGCCGCGCCGAAAGCAAAGTAGCTTCTTCATCAAAATGCGGCTCAGCTAATAGCAATTCGCCCTCGAAATCTTGTTCGTTTGTGATATTTGAATCCATAAGTACCAATTCCCGTTGTCTTGATCCTGATAGTGTTAGCGGAAGGGTTCTTTGCAATAGCGAGGCCACTAGACCTCGCCGTCGGAAAGTCCACGTAGAAAGGGCCTCGCGGAATTTTTCAAACGATGCGGGCGAAGTTTGCGACGATATCGTGCACAAAACAACGCGCCCGGCTGTAGCAGCACGGGCGCGCAATTAGTTTCGCTGTTGAAAGGCTCTAGCGACCCACTTTTTTCAGTGTCGCTCGACGATCGTCCAACACGTCAATACTTTCTTTAACGCGCGTGTAAATGCCGTCAGCATCCAGGCCATACTTGGCCAGCAAGAGTTTTGGATCACCATGGGTGACCAGCCGATCCGGAATTCCCATGCGGACGACTCTTACCTTGTCTTGCAGGCCGTTCTCTTCTAACAGTTCCAGGACTGCTGAACCAAAGCCACCAGCCAGATAGGCCTCCTCAACCGTGACAATCACGCGCTTGGTTTGTGCCAGGGCCAATAGCAATTGGGCATCGAGCGGTTTTACAAACCGCGCGTTAACCACCGTGGTCTCGATCCTCTCTTTTGCCAGATTCTCGGCTGCCTGCAAGGCCGGGTGAACCATCGACCCATAGGCGACGATCGCAATCTCGCCACCGTCGCGAAGTATCTCGCCTTTGCCGATTTCAAGAAGTTGGGGCGGGCGAACAATATCTGCGCCTACGCCATTGCCGCGCGGATAACGCATGGCTGCCGGTCCGACATGCTCCAGCATTGTCAGCATCATATCGCGCATCTCGCCCTCATCTTTGGGGGCCATGACGACGATATTCGGAACCGGGCGCAGATAAGCAATATCCAGGAGACCGTGATGCGTCGGGCCGTCGCCGCCCGCGACGCCACCACGATCCAGGCAAAACTTCACGTTCAGATTCTGAATACAGACGTCGTGGATCAGTTGATCAAAACCGCGCTGCAAGAAGGTGGAGTAGATCGCGCAAACTGGTTTCAGACCTTCGACCGACATGCCGGCAGCAAAAGTCACGCAATGCTGTTCGGCAATGCCAACGTCAAACGAACGCTCAGGAAACTTCTCGAGCGGTGTGCAAATACCAGTACCGTCGGGCATAGCCGCAGTTAAAGCAATGATCTTTTCGTCGTGCTCCATCAGTTCGGCCAGCGTGTTTCCGAACACTGTCGTGTAGGTCGGCACACTCGCTTTCGACTTGATGGCCTTCCCGGTCTCGAGGTCGAAAGGGCCGGTGGCGTGCCAACGATAGTAGTCCTTCTCCGCCTGCGGATGCCCCTTGCCTTTTGTTGTCAGCGCGTGAACCAACACCGGTCCATCCTTGATCTGTTGCGCCTCGCGTAACGCAGCGACCAACGCACGCGGGTTGTGGCCGTCCACGTAGCCAATGTATTTAAAGCCAAGCTCGTTAATTAAAGCGCCTGGAAGCACCGCGGCCGCGATCGCGTCTTTCATTGTCTTGGCAGCATGGTGCAGTCGCCCACCCACGGAGGGAATAGATAAGAGTTTTTCCTCTACTTCATCCTTGAAACGATGGTAACTGCCGGCACTTCGAATACGGTTTAGATAACCGGTTAGCGCCCCTACTGCCGGCGCGATCGACATCTCGTTGTCGTTGAGAACGACGATCAGCCGGCTCTTGAGATGTCCTGCCTGATTGATCGCTTCCATCGCCATGCCACCAGCCAGCGACGCGTCGCCGATCAAAGCGACCACGTGATGGTCCTCGCCGTTTTGATCGCGTGCGATCGACATGCCAAGTGCAGCGGAAAGCGAAGTCGAAGCGTGGCCGGCGCCGAAGGTGTCATATTCCGATTCGTCGCGGCGCAGGAACCCACTAATGCCGCCATATTGTTTAATAGTCGTCAGTTGATCCCGACGGCCCGTCAGAATCTTGTGCGCGTAGGCTTGATGACCAACGTCCCAAACCAGCCGGTCGCGCGGCGTATCAAAAGCGTAGTGGAGCGCCACAGCCAGCTCAATCGCCCCGAGGGACGCGCCGGTATGGCCGCCGATTCGCGCCATGGTTTCCAAAATGTATTGCCGAATTTCGTCGGCAACGGGCTGCAACTGCTCTAAAGGCAGTCGCCGCAGATCTGCGGGTGAATGTATGTTCTCGAGAAGATGCATTTGCGCGGTATTGTAACGTGGTAAATCAGATTTTTACTACTCACAAATCTTTCGTATTTGTAAGTATCTACGGCGTTCAGAACCCAAATCCTCAGGTTCTTTGCATCGTAAAGTACTCTGCTCCGGTAACAAAGTCAATTGCTCTTTTCTTCCAGACCAATCAGCGCCAGTGCGCGTCTAAGACCATGTGATGAGGGATCTCATTCCCCGATCTGCACACGTAGCTCAGCAAAATCGAAGAGGAGTTTTGAGAATAATGCTTTTACGAAAAGGATTGTTAATAGTCAGTGCAATCATCCTGGTTTGTGGAATATGCGCCTCCGCCGCTTTCGCGCAAGAATCGCAAACAGCCCAGCCCGCGGATCGCAGCATCCAGAAAGACAGAATCGAGCGAATGCAAATGCATCGTGAGCGCTTGGGGCGTCGCGAAGGAATGAAAGGTCAGCGTGGAATGGGTCGCCGCGGTGGTATGGGGCGTCTGCTGCGCGAGCTGAATCTCACCGAGGAACAGCGCCAACAGGGTCGGGCAATCATGCGGCGCCGTCTGGAAAGTACGAAGGTTCAGCGCGAAGAGTTATTCAAATTGCGCGAGAAGCGACGTGCCGGCACGTTTACTGCCGACGATGAAGCGCGAGCGAAAGCCTTACGCCAGGAGATTCGCACCTCAATGGAAGGTGTGCGCACCGAAATGGCCGGCGTGCTAACCGCGGAGCAAAAGGTCAAACTCGAGGAACTGAAGAAAGAACGTAAAGAGAGAATGGAACGGCGGATGAAAGAGCGGCAGGAGCGTTTAAACCAAAAGCCGCAGTAGTCACAGAGCGTGTCGAACAAAGGGTAAAGCGGTCCGGTGCTCGCAGGAGTGACCGGGCCGTTTTTTGCTTATTAACCCTTAACTACGATTTCTCTTTAACTATTTCAATGAACTCGCTGAATCGCGCTCGCAGTTTGTCGCGAGCGACTCGAAACGCTGCAAGCATTGTTGCCTTATCGCCTGAAACGCCGGCGGGGTCCTCGATACTCCAATGAATCCGCGCCGCCGCCCCCGGAAAGATAGGGCAATGTTCGTTCGCGTTATCGCATACCGTAATTACATAGTCGAACAACTGGTCTATGAATTCGTCGAGCGACTTTGAACGGTGGTTTGTTATGTCGATACCTATCTCACGCATCACCTCCATAGCTTCCGGCCTGACAAAGCTTGGTTCGAGCCCCGCACTCTCTACCGCGAAAGCCTTTCCTCCATTGTGACGCAACAAGCCCTCAGCCATCTGACTACGCGCAGAGTTACCGGTACAAAGAATCAGCACTCGTTTGGGATCGCTCATCATTTGACCCTCCTTGGAGACACCGTCGGAGCTGGAATCAACCAGCGAAAAAGTAGTGTTGCCGCTGCGGCGCCCGCAAGTTGCGCAATTATGAAACCGGGAGCATCCACCGGGCGAATGCCTACGAATGTATCGCTCAAGGAGCGCGCCAGCGTCACTGCTGGATTGGCAAACGATGTTGAGGACGTAAACCAATAGGCCGCCGTGATGTAAGCAGCCACAGCAAACCCCACGATATAAGATGGAAAGCGAGAGCAACCGCGGATCACTGCTAGCAAGCCGAAGGCGGCAATGAATTCACTAAACATCTGTGCACCGCCGCCGCGAACCTTATGTGAAACGGAAATCACGGGCAAACCAAACATCAAGTGCGCCGCGATAACGCCCGCGAAGGCGCCGAGAAGCTGCGCCAGGATGTAGACCGGAAAGTCACGCCACGCCAAACCTCCGCTCCACGCTTCCGCGAGAGATACTGCAGGATTGAAGTGGGCCCCAGAAATTGAGGCGAAAGTGAGAACCAGGGCGGAGAGCGCGGCGCCAGTGGCGAGGGCGTTGGCCAGCAAGGCAATTGCGGTATTGCCGCCCGCCAATCGTTCGGCCATGATGCCGGAGCCAACCACCGCGGCTAATAACATCGCCGTTCCGATGGCCTCCGCCACTGCGCGCCGGTCTAAGCTAATACTCATCCTCCAATACTCACTGGTGCGGGAGCGCAGCACGACCGGCTAACACTAGCCGCGGGCTCAACTTTGTCACTCGCGCCTACCAACTTGTCGCCACAATCGCAGGCCGCAGTTTCCGGCAAATTGTCCTTTAGCACAACGAAGACTTCCCACTCGTTGCCATCCGGATCCCTTACCCACGTTTTGTCCTGCGTCGCGTAACAACAGTTTGTCTGCATCTCGTCACGTGTGATGAGCCCGGAAGCTCCCCAACGTTCGCGCATGGCGAACACGTCATCCGTTGATGCCACTTGAATGCCGAGATGCGAGAGCGCGCCTTTGCCGTTAAAAGCCACTTCATTCAGGGTCAAATTCAAGGGCGGGTTTTGCACGTCGAATTTGGCATAACCGGTCCTGACCTTGCTGGGCTCGATGTCGAACATTTTCCGATAGAATTCCAGACTTGTGTGGACATTTCGAACGTTGAGAGCTAAGTGCGCCTTTAAAGCCTGCACCTGATTTTCGAACTTGCTTTCCATTGCCTTCCTCCTCTATATTTCATATACGTTGAAGCGCATGTGTGCACTCTACGCTCGAGGAACATATCTGTCAAGACATATGTGAGTTTTTTCTTTATGAGCTTTCAGGTAAGGGATATGGCAGCCGAGGACTGGGAAGATGTGCGAGCGATTTACATCGCCGGAATTGCCACCGGACAGGCTACATTTGAAATTGAGTCTCCCGATTGGGCGAAATGGAGCAGCAGTCACCTGCCCAAACCGCGCCTGGTTGCGATTTCGGAGGAAAGGGTTGCCGGCTGGGCGGCGCTCAGCCCGGTCTCGTCGCGTGAGGTGTACGCGGGAGTTGCGGAAGTTAGCGTTTACGTCGACGCGGAATTGCGCGGTCAACGAATTGGCTCGTTGCTGCTCGAAGCTCTGGTAAAAGAATCCGAGCAGAATGGCATCTGGACGTTGCAGGCCAGCATCTTTCCAGAAAACGCAGCCAGCGTTTCATTACACAGGGCAGAAGGTTTCCGCGAGGTGGGAAGGCGCGAGCGAATTGGCAGAAGGAACGAGGTTTGGCGTGACACGTTGCTCTTTGAAAGACGCAGCAAATTGGCAGGAATTTAACCCGAGTTTTGACAGCAAGATCCCGATAGAAATTGGCGCTTTTTTGACCTAAATTAATGCTCGAACAAGGAACTCCGAGACCACTAAAAGCGTACTAAATTAGCTACCGAAGATTAGAAAAGTAGCATGGGAAACAAAGAATACAACATCGCATTTCTCTTCAAAGCGCTTGCTGATCACACCCGTCTGCGGCTGATCAATCTCATCGGAGATGACGAAGTTTGCGTGTGTTTTTTCGTGGAAGTTTTGAAGATAAATCAGCCGAAAATCTCGCGGCATCTCGCATACTTGCGCCGCGCTGGGGTGGTTTCCGCGCGTCGCGATGGCAAGTGGATTCACTACCGGCTGGTTGAGCCACCTGATCCCCACGCCGCCAACATCTTTCGCGAAGTGCGCGCTGGTTTGCCAAACGATCCGGCGATGAAAAGCGATCGCGCGCGACTTGAGAAGATCTGCTGCGCGCCCCGACTTCCCGTGCAACTCCAACGCGCTCCAATTCCCGCCAGCCTGGTGGCCTAAACAAGGCAGGCCTTGATCAAGAGGACAGCACAATGGTAACCGCAATCGAACCCCTCCTGCGCGAACAAGTAATTGAACGTCGACAAAAACTGAAAACCGCGGCGATTGAGTTGTTTTGCTGCACCCAACCTTGACAATCCGCAACCGCGCACTAGAATGCTTTTTCGCCTTGGTAAGCTCTGGGGAGATGTGGCCGAGTGGCTGAAGGCGGCGGTTTGCTAAACCGTTAAGGGTCTTAAAAGCCCTTCACAGGTTCGAATCCTGTCATCTCCGCCATAAATACAGAGGTCAGAAGTCAGAGGTCAGCGGTCAGTAAGAGGCGTTGTTTCTTTTCTGACATCTGATTTCCGACCTCTGGCCTCTAATTCTTATTTTACTGACCTTTGACTTCTGATTTCTGACCTCTTTTACTGACCGCTGACACCTAACCTCTGACTTCTATGTCCGTTCGCGTCCGTTTCGCTCCATCTCCAACCGGTTACCTGCACATTGGTGCAGCGCGCTCGGCCCTCTTCAACTGGCTCTACGCCCAAAAGACCGGCGGCAAGTTTCTGCTCCGCATTGAAGACACCGATCTGCAACGTTCCACCGACGAATCTACCCGGTCGATTATTGACGGCCTCGAGTGGTTGGGACTCAAGTACGACGAAGAACTCGTTTTCCAATCAGCCAACGCCGACAAGCATCGCGCCGCCGCTTACAAACTCGTGGCCGAGGGCAAGGCCTATCGCGACTTCACCCCCAAGGCCGAGCGTGATGATGCCACCATCAAACAAGGCATCGCCGAACGCGCACGTGCACAATCCGCCGCGGGCGCAGACCATCGCAGCAATCCCTTCCGCGATTTGCCGCCGGCGGAATCAGACGAAAGGGCTGCGGCCGGCGAACCGTTTGCTATCCGTCTGAAGATTGCGCCTGAAGGTAGGACCCACTTTCAAGATCTCGTCTTTGGTCCGCAGGAACGCGACTATTCCGAGATCGAAGATCTGGTATTACTGCGCTCCGATAGCCATCCGCTTTACAACCTTTCTGTTGTAATAGACGACATCGAGATGCGTATTACTCACGTCATCCGCGGACAGGATCATTTAACCAACACACACAAACAGGTGCTACTTTATGAAGCGCTGGGCGCCGAGGTGCCGCTGTTTTCCCACTTGCCTCTAATCCTGGCGCCAAACAAAGGGAAGCTGTCCAAGCGCAAACACGGCGAGGTGGTGTCGTTAACCACTTATCGCGATCGTGGTTTTATTCCGGCAGCGTTTCGCAATTTTCTGGCGCTGCTGGGTTGGGCTCCGGCCGACGGCAAGGAGGTCCTCTCAGTCACGGAGCTGGTGGAACAGTTTTCTTTGGAACACATCCATCGCTCGCCCGCGGTATTCAACTTTCAGGAAAACGATCCGCGCCACTGGACTGACGAAAAAGCGATGTGGATGAACGCCGAATACATTCGCACCATGGCTATTGATGAATTGGTCCCCATGGTGCGAACGGAGCTGCGCGCCAACAAACTCTGGCGCGACGAGTATGACGATGACGACCGAGCCTGGTTATTGAAAGCGCTCGAATTAATTCGTCAGCGTTTCTTCACGCTGAAAGATTTTTCCGGACAAGGGCGCGCCTATTTCTCCGATGACTTCGATTTCGAGGAAGCCGCGGTCAACAAAAACCTGCGCAAGGATCCGCGTCTAAAGGAACTCCTGCCCAAGTTGGCGGAACGCCTCGAAGAGACCGATCCGTTTAACGCGGAGACGTCTGAGGTTGCGCTTCGTAAACTCGCCGACGAGGCAGGCGTTAAGGCCGGATTGCTAATTAACGGGTCGCGGACAATGCTGACCGGCCAGGCCGTCGGTCCGTCGATGTTTGAAGTGTTTGAAATTTTGGGGCAAAAACGATCTGTTGAAAGGTTGCGCAGTGGAGTACCATGGTTCGAAGCTATGAACGCACCCGGCGATGCGTAACATTTTCGGGCAAAGGTTTGCGAGTGGTTGCGTAAATGGCAGTCAGCCTTAACGTCGAAAACTTAGAGGAACACAGATCATGATCAACAAGATGCTAATTGCGACCGTCATGGTTTTAGCAACAGGTTTGGCAACTCTGGCGCAAAATACAAATTCCTCGCAGACCGTGCGCCCTCGCACTACTACCTCTTCGCCCTCGAGCACCGCCAAGACCGACGCGCAAAAGGCTACCGATGTACAGCAACCAACGACCATAAAACCAACCGTAAGGCATACCGACATCAAACCGAAGGTTGCTACGACGGAGACACCCGGATCGCAGACTGTCATAGCCGCATTTAACGCCTTGATCAATGGCATCAGACACGCCGATGTGAAGGCTGTGACCAGTGTCTACTTAGAGTCGCCGCGCCTGATTCTTTTCAACAGCAACGGCTCAGTCACAAGAGGCTGGGAACAAATGCGCCGGAATCGGGAAAGCTCCTACCCCGACATGAAAGATGTGAAGCTGGACGTTCGCGATCTGTCGATCACCATGCTCGGTCGCGACGGCGCAGTGGTGAGTTGCCTCTGGACACAGTCGCAAACCTTCAAAGGTCAACCGGAGACAGCGAGCGGCCGTATGACGCTCGTTTTCAAACGTGTTGGCAAAGACTGGAAGGCGATTCACCTGCACACTTCACCAGATCGGCCTGACCCGACGCGCGTACTTCCTTCTGAGGGTATGCCAAGCGGGACGGCGTCGCCACCGCAAAGCCCATAGGCTGTTGACTCGATTCACGCGTCTCTTCTTCGGCGCGCAACTGCGCCCGCTGTATCTGTCTCTTTGATCCCTTGTTCATCCACCCCCACATTCCCATACATGATCTTTGGTGGCTCGCTGCCGGCGGCGGCGCCAGTTATAGCGCTCGTTACGTAACTCACAAAGTGAGAATGGTGCGCGCGCTGACCTGCCGGTCCCCTGGCGCCGACCCTACCTCCGAGTTGTTGCGCCTACAATCCGCTTATGGCTATAACGCGCATTCACTAGTGAGCATCACTCCCGGGGCGCTGACCTGGACAATGCCAGGAGTCGAGGGCGCAATTATCTATGGCAAGTTCGGCAGAGTTTGGCTCGCCGCCGGCGATCCTTTGGGAAGCCCCGAAGACATCCAGGAACTAACTGCCGGCTTCATAACCGCTGCTACCAAAGCCAGACGAATCGCTGCTTTCGTGCCAGCCACGGAAAGATTTGCTCGCGTCGGTATTCAATTGGGTTTGACCGCAATCAAGATTGGCGCAGCCCCATACTTTGATCTGGCCGACTGGCAACCGCGCGGGAATCGCGCAAAGGGCATGCGCGCCAATGTTAATCGTGCCAGGCGAATCGGAGTTCGCATCGAGACTGTTATCGGCTTTGATGGAAAACTCAGGAACGAGACCGCCGATCTCTGTCTCAACTGGCTTGGTCACCGGCGCGCGGCAACCACTTTCGGCTGGCTCCTGGCTCTCGATCCTTTTCTCAATGCCGACAGGAAAAAGGTGTTTGCGGCCCGCGACGCCAATGATCGGTTGGTCGGCCTGTTGGCAGCCAGTCCAATTCCAGCTCGCGATGGTTGGTATTTAGAAGACGTTTTGCGTGCGGAAGACGCCCCGCCAGGCACCGCAGATCTGCTTGTTTTTGAGACCTTGCAACAACTCAAAGCCGAGGGTGCGACTATGGCAACTCTGGGAACAGCACCGTTGGCAACAGAGGGCGCTGATTTATTGTCAACTCACGATCATCCCGTCATCGAGCGGGCCCTGCGTTTGGCTGCAAGGCAATTGAGTGGCTTTTACAATTTTGAAGGCCTGCGAAGATTCAAAGGGAAGTTTGTAGCGAGTCGGTGGGAAAACGAATACGCATTGGTGCAGCGAGGCGTGTTCGTTCCAGGCCGGGTGGCGCATGCTCTGCTCCGAGCGATAGTTCCCGGCGGATTGCGGCAAATTCTTGCCAGACGAACTATCCGTTCAATTGGCCGCTGACATCGGCTTGCGGTTTTTTTCCCTGCTCCCAACTTGTGCGGCAGCCATCCCTCCCAGAATAGCAAGAAATGGAAAGGCCTCGACCACATAACGCGACTCAGGATTCTCGAGCGTTGCAAAAAAGCCAACTCTAATAAGAACCATCAGCGCCGCTAACAATACCCACAGTCGGGCATTAGAGTCGTGGCTTTGCCACAAGAGATAACCGCCTAGGATTCCCAGCAAAGAGTAAATCAGGGTCAGGCCCGCAAAGAGTGGGAGCCAGTATTGCTGGTGATTGTTGTAGTCGAGATCCTCAAGCGGCAAGAGCTCGCCCTCAAACGGGTAATATTGGGAGTGGGTATCAAACCAAAGAGTGCGCGCACGCTTTAGCGGCAGCCAAACATAATAGCGAAAGGGATGATGGGCGACTCGCTCGCGGGCGATCTGTGCGAAACCCGCATCGATCTCGGGCGTCATTTCAACTGACTGATCCGGAGCCTGGTCCGCCGGCGCGTTCTCGTCAGCCTGATCTTCTTCATCGCTCTGATCACTACTGTCATCCGTTTCATCCCCGCTTCCCTTGTCCGCTTCATCGGGCGCGTTCCCAGAATCCTGCTGTTCAGTAAAGATGTCTGGCTCTGCGGCAGGATGGTTGTACTTTTCGAGCAAGGCACCCACCCGTTGCTTTTCTTCCCCAGAATCAAAGGCGCGATCCGGGATATCAGTGAGCTTGATTGGAGCCGAGTCCAGGGACCACAACACGGGCCCGATGTAACGGCCGTCGTCAATCCAGGTGCGCAGCCAGGAAAGGTATCCGCGCGCGACGAATTCACCGGGCATTTCCGCGTGCGCTGGAGCTAGCGGCTGAAAGAGATGAAAGACGCGATAGTTACGAACCGTCCAGGGCACCAGCGCCAAACAAAATGCCAGCGAGAAGACCGCACCCAGGAAAGAAGCACGGGCGGTCCGGTACATTACGTCTAACCGCCAACTGCCTAGCTTCAAATCGCTGGCGCGTCCAAGAACGGCGATTACCAGGGTAAGGCCGATTGCCAGAGCAAACAGTCCGCTGTCAGGTCGGAACAGGACAGCTATTCCGGCAATCAGTCCCGTGGCCACCCAAAGCCTCAAGGCCTTTCTCTGATTCCCTGCTTTAAGCGCCAGAGTCGCAGTCAAAACCATTGCCACCATAAAAAACATCGTGAGTGTCTCAGTGAGAATTGTAGCGACGTAAATCGTAGTGAACGGACAAACGGTCGCCAGCGCGAGTGCACAGATCGAGCTGCGCCGCTTTCGCTTCTCATCGGGGTCCCAGAAGAAGGCAACCAGCGCAATCAGCGCGCACGTTGCGGTATCAATAAGCGCCTGAACGACGCGAACAGCCGAGTTGTTCGTGTGACCAAATAACGAATAAACGCCGGAAAGAAATAGGGGATAGCCGGGCAGGCGAATCAGCGTTGGCACATAAGGCGGTTCACTCTCGATCGAATAGAGGTGCTGCTCCAGCACGTTACGTGCAATCTGAGCATAAAGCTTACCGTCATCCGGTGTGTCATTGGGGAGAAAACGAGCGACGGCAACGCGAAAGGAAAGCGCCGTAAGAAGTAACAGCGCATATACCATCAGTCCGTTGCGCTTGCCGATCTGCTTCGCGCCACGCTTCTGTTTCTGCTTTTTCGCCATCAATCTCCGACCGGGCTCTACTTCACGGTTGCGCTTCTACCGTTGCTTTGCGATCCAGTTTGCCCCAACCCACAGTTGAACCGCGCACGGCGACCGCCACAGATTTGATCATGACGTAGTACATAACCTGCCGATAACAGAAGCGCTGCAGGAAAAGCCACCAGAGCAGTCGCCAGTGTTCTTTCTTTTCCAGCAGGAATGCAAACGCTGCGGCAACCCAGTCAATCGCCAGAAACAGTGCGTAGTAAAACAACACTTGTCTTAACGCGGTTGACGAGTAGCCGGCTGGTTGTTGTAACCGATCCAGTGCAGCGACCAGCAAGGTATAAACCAACATTAAATCCATCACTGGCGACACCAGCGGAAACAGAATTTGAAATATCCAGACATTGGGCAGGGCGATGAAGCCGAGAAAGCCGTAGCGCGGTCGAAATAAGGCATCGATATGTTTGCGCATACACTGCAAGGTGCCAAAGGCCCAACGAAAGCGTTGCCTCGCGAGGGTGCGCAAACGATCGGGAGCCTCCGTCCAGGCAATGGCGTCTTCTTCGTAACCTATGTCATGACCCATCCGCCGGATGCTCAGCGTGAGGTCCTGGTCCTCCGCCAGTGTGTCAGATTGGAAGCCGCCGGCTTGCTCGATCAATTCGCGGCGCCACGCGCCCACTGCGCCGGGCACAACAGTGATGCAATTCAAGCTGGCAAAGGCGCGGCGGTCCATGTTTTGCGAGGTAATGTATTCCAGGGCTTGCCAGCGAGTGACGATGTTTATGCGATTGCCAACTTTGGCATTGCCGGCGACAGCGCCCATCTTTGGATCGTAAAAGCGATGCGCCAGGGCGCGCAGGGTCTGCGGTGCAAAAAGTGTGTCGGCATCGAGCGCGATTACTATTTCACCCTTTGCATATCTCAACCCGACATTGAGCGCAGCGGCCTTACCTCCCGCCGCCGCCGAAAACAGCCTGACTCGCGGCTCCGCCGAAAAACTTTCCCTGATGACTTCGCTGGTTCTGTCAACTGAGCCATCGTCCACCACAATGATCTCGTAGTTTTCATAATCCGACGCCAGCAAGCTTTTGATCGTGTTCTTGATCACCAGCTCTTCGTTAAAGGCAGGCACAATTACCGAAACGAAGGGCCCAAATCCTTCACCGGTATGGGTTCGTTCCCGGCGTCGCGAGCGAAACCACTGCGCCAATGCCAGCGTGCCAATGAAAACCAAACGGCCCAGTCCGAGCACGATCCCAATCACAAATATCCACTGAAGTATCCAACCCATCGTAAAAATAAAAAAGAAAGAGACTGCGTTTGACCCTGTCAACACGCGCTCACGCGGCGGAATCAACGGCATCACTTGATCCCGCGACAATCCGGCCAGCTCAGATACGGGCACAAACCGATAGCCGCGCGCGCGCAGTTCATGAATCAAGCGTGGCAGAGCTTCTACTGTAGCGGCACGATTGCCGCCGGAATCATGTAGCAGGATGACTTGACCGCGAGTGTCCGGATTGTTATCCGCGGCGCGCTGCATTGTGCGATCCACGATCTCGTCAGCAGTCACCGGGAGTTGCCAGTCGTCAGGATCTATGCGCAGGCCGACCATCAAGTAGCCGAGCTTCTGCGCCAGCAGCGCGGGCTCCACTTCCTGCGGCTTGTCTGCTTCCGCATCGCCAAAGTACGGGGGGCGAAACAGCACGGTGGATCTGCCCGTTTCAGATTCAATCAGTCGTTGAGTGGCATTGAGTTCAAGCTCAGTGAGTGAGGCCGGTATTTCGCCGAGGTTCGGATGAGTGTAGGTATGGTTGCCAATCTCGTGACCTTCATTGACAAGGCGACGCATTAGATCGGGATAAGCCTGCCCGTTTTTGCCGATAACGAAGAAAGTAGCGGAGACGTTTTCCTGCTTGAGGATGTCGAGGATTGCGGGGGTCCACCGCGGATCAGGACCGTCATCAAAAGTCAGGGCCACGAGTCCCGGGCGATCGCCGTCGCGCTGAATAACGTAAGAGGAAGGAATCGCGACAAAGTCTTCGTTCGTGATGAAGCCGTCTGAAGCGCTTGTGTCGATATTCCGCCAACCGTCCTGCGGTCGCGAAACCACCTTCAATATTTCGCCGGTTCCTTCGAAATCAACCTGATAACCATAAACGATACGTTTGAGAGTTTCTGCCGACGTGGAAGGCGCGCCTCCGAGCAACGACCAGACGGAGGGATCCTCGGAACCCAGCCGCCAGATCGCAAAGCCGGCAGGTCGGTATCCGCTCGCCGCTCGCATCTGATTATAGGCAGTTACCGCGTCAAGAAACCAAACGCTGTGATGTGACTCTTCTTCATCGTCATACTCGAAAGTGGGAGTATGCGAGGCCGGATCGAAAATAATCTTCGCCTCCGAATCACGCGCCGAGATGACCGCCTCCTGGAAGGTTAGTTCAGCTGCTTCCGACTTCCCTTCGGTCCAATCGTAGCCGTAGTTCCCTAACGCAATGATTGTTTTGGCCGGATCGAGATCATGCATCCGCTTAACGAGGTTGCCTTCATACCAATCCTGCGCAGCCACGGTGCCCGGATCGCTTCCCGCGTAATGCTGATCGTAGGCCATTAGCATCGTGTAATCGTTGGCGGCCCCGTAGCCTTTGTAGTTCCAGCCAGGATCAGCGAAAGGCACTGCCTGCACGACCAGCAAGCCTTTTTGCCTGAAGACGGAATGTAACTCCTCCATGAATGTCAGCAAGGCCGGCTGACTTTGAAGCGGCGGTTCCTCGAAATCCACGCAGATACCGGCAAACTTATTCGTCTCTACAAACGAAGTGAGTTCATTAATCAGATGTTGGCGGCTCGCTTCGTCGCCAATGGCCTGTGCCAGAAGCTCAGGGTTCCACTTCTCGTCGATCAGGTTTTGTATCATCGGTATAACCTGAACCTGAGGCCGCGTCTGGCGGATCCAGTTAAGAGCGGGTGCATCGACGTCGGTCGCCAGCGGGCTGGCTCCGTTGGTGGCTGCTTGCAAGTGAGACCACTCCGCAATTACCCAGTCCAGGTGATCGAGATTCCGTTTCAGCGACTCATAACTTGATTCATCCCAGTTGATATAAAAACCGATCGAGAGCGGGCGCGAACTTGGCACTACGGGCGCGGGCACTGAAGGTGGAAGTACAACCGGAGTTTGTGAGCGGCGCTTGGCCGGCACCACTCTGGGAGCCGCCGCGAGCGCATGTTGCAACTCCGCCTGGGCCTTTTTTAGTTTTTGTTGACTGGGGTTAGCTGGCGCGGGTAATTCTTTGGGCTTGATGTCAGCGGAATGCGGCAAGCTAGCGACCGGGCGGATATTGAAACTGGGCAGAGCGGGATTAACCAGCACACTGGCGACCAGGACCGCCGTCAGGCTGGTAACGACAATCCCGAGTGCCATCCAGGTGCGGCGCACGCGCTTCCAGCGACGGCCAGCCGGATCGTAGAACACGGGGGAATCAGCGGATGACAACGAGACTCTCCTAACTGGGCGATGCAGAGTTCTAATTTCTCACTGTGCTTAGTTGCGGTCAAGCGAGCGATGGTTCGTTTGTGGCAGTTACGAACTGCCAACCGGTTCAGATTCACTTCGAAAAGACAAATACAGGACGGGGAGCGGTAGCGACCTGGTGAGAGATTAGCACCCACCCTATTTCAGGAGATCGCGACCCGTTCTTTATTTGTCGACCCACGCTAGCCAGCGAGCATACGTCCGTCAAAAATATAGAAGCCGCCCACGCACAAGCGCGGACGGCTTCCGGTGAACTGTTGGGATTGGCCTGAGGCTCGCTGCGTGCTTCCCTGAAAAGGAGGAGCACTAAGCAATGAGACGACTGAACCTAAATCCTAACTAGTTACTGATCAGGTTCAGAGGTTAGGCCGCAGCCACCTCACTGTGATTAAAACTCATATATTAGAATCACCTCCTTTCCAGTGTTGGCGCGATAATAAAATAGAAGTGATCCAGCGTCAATTTAATTTTTCTAATGTGAGTTTGCGCACCCTCAGGACATGGCTCCGTCTGCGAAGACCTTCCAGGCATGCTCAATTCCGAAAAAATAGGCTAGCTCCCGGTAGTCTGCACAATCATGAATAACGAAGTCGGCACGCTTGCCGGGTTCGAGTGAACCAATCTGATCGCCACGACCCAACGAGTAGGCAGCGTTGATCGTGGCGGCGGTGACTGACTCCGCCGGCGACATCTTGAGGTGGGTGGAGGCCAACGAAAGAATCATGGTCATTGCCGGAGTGGGTGATGATCCGGGATTGAAGTCGGTGGCCAGCACAACCGCCAAGCCGGCATCGATCATTTCGCGTGCCGCCGGATACCGGCTCGAACCGAGCGCGTAAACCGAACCGGGCAACAGAACTGGTTGCACTCCCGCCGCCCGCAGCGCTGCAATTCCTGCCGCATCTGTGTATTCCAAATGATCGGCGGTCACGGTGCCAAGTTCCGCGGCCAATTTCGCACCGCCAGACAGCGACAACTGATCAGCGTGCAGGCGCAGTCCCAAACCGTGGCAGCGCGCGGCTGACAGAATCTTCCAGGACTCATTCGTGCTGAAGACTGTTTCTTCGCAGAAGACGTCGCAATACTCCGCTAACTTCTCCTCGGCCACGCGCGGCAACATCTCATCGATCAACAGGGAAACATAATCTTCCCGTCGGGCCTTGTACTCTGCAGGAATGTCGTGAGCGCCCAGGAAAGTTGGAACGTAACGAAGCGGGGTCTCAAGCTTGAGTTGCTTGATCGCCCGCAGCATCTTGAGTTCGTCTTCGAGCGTGAGGCCATAGCCTGATTTAGCTTCGACAGTGGTTGTGCCCGTGCGCAGAAACCAATCGGCGTAGCGCTTGCCGGCCGTGACTAAATCAGCCAGGGTGGCGCCGCGCGTAGCATGCACCGTCGCTTGGATACCGCCCCCGCGTGCGGCAATCTCCTGATAGGTGGCGCCGCCAGCTCGCTCTTCAAACTCATTCGCGCGGGTCCCGGCAAAAACGGGATGCGTGTGCGCGTCAACAAAACCCGGCATTACCATGCGGCCGCCGGCATCGATCACTTCGCAGTCAACGCCGCTTTTTTCAACAGCGCGATTGATCTCGTCGGGCGAACCGACTTGACTGATTCGCCCGGCGGTTATTAACAGGGCCCCGTCTGGTACGATCGAGAGTTCACGCATCTCCGGGCCTACTCGCGGACGAGCAGGCCCGGCAAGGGTGACGATTTGTGCACTGTTGATAACTGCGAATGAATTACTTGCCAAGTTGGGTCCCAGAATCGACGCGCCAGGCTAGGCTTCTTTGTACAACCAGGCTCCGGCCACTGCGGCCACCGAGAATTCAACCAAGCCCCAGGCGAGAACCATGATCATTGTGTTCATCGGAATACCAAAAAGCACGCCGTTAATGATTCCGCTGTAGAAGTAAACTCCAAACCACGCAAAGAGCCCGGCAATCACCGCCGTCTTTACACCAGGACCGAGGCGAGGTCTGATGCAGGCGTAGCCAAGCACAGTTACAATACCTAAAACAAAGGTTAAGGCGACTGCAATTGGGATGAAGTTGGCGGGCTCCTTGAAATTATGTTGCGTCATGAAAGTCGTCATCTGATTCGCCAACACCTTACCATTTAGTAAAAACTCGCCAATGTTCATCACCAGTCCGGTGACTAAACCGCCAAGCACTACGCGACCGACGTTAATTTTTCCCATTTCAGTCTCCTTCTTTTGGGGGTTAAGAATTTAAACCGAGTTTGAGCCGCAAGCATTTATCACAGGATCGAATCTGAAGGCTAGTGTTATTAAGTGGCAGTGGCACCAGTGTTCTTACCTGACTTGCTCAGCCGGTACAGCAAAACTCCAATTGCGTTGGCGACAACCACCACGACGATGATTTTTAATGCAAACATGAAACGGCTGGCAACGTGGGTAATCGGAATCAGCGTGAAGAACCCGGCCAACACCGACACCAACAAGCCCGACACCGCAGCCAACTTGAGCCAAAGCGGCGCTTTCACTTCAAACCTTTTTATCGCCACCAGGGGAATGGCGAAGAGCACAATATAGATCAGCGCATAAAAGGTAGTGGCGGCATTGTCCTGTAACTGAAATGCCTCCTGTTCGGGTACGCCAACCAAACTCGCGAGGCTGAACGAAAGGGTTATCAAGCCCACAAAAAGGATCGAGTTGATAGGAGTCTTGTGTCGTTTATGTAAACGGGCAAACCATGCCGGTAAGAGATTGTCCCAGCCCGCCACCATTGGCAGGCGAGTGTTACCGGCAAAGTAAATGCTCATCAGCGCGATTTGCCTCGCTGCGACGCCAAAAATGGTGAGCGAGACCAGCATCGATACCCAACCGAAGGAGCTGAACCCAAGGCTAAGTACCTGTGGGATCGGGCCAATAAGATCCACCTTGTCCGGTGAGACAAACGCCAGCACTGATCCGGTGCCGAGGATGAACATCAAAGCGATTATGGGAGCGGAGATCATTACGGAGCGACTGATATTCCGTGCCGGCGCGCGACATTCCCCAGCGAGAATTGCAATGTACTCAAAGCCAGACAATGCGCCCACCGCAAGTTTACTGAAGACGTTTAAGTTGTAGGTACTAAATTCCGGAACGCTGGTAGAAAACGGATGGTAGTGTGCGAGCGTGCCGCGGCCCGCGGTGATGAATGGCAGCAGGATCAAAGTCGCGAAGGTGAGAATCAAGAGCGCGCCCCCGAAATTTTGCACCCACTTTCCCAGCGTCAAGCCTCGTCGGGAAGCGGCAATCATCAAAACCATCAACAGCGTGCAAATCAGCGTAGTCACCCACTTGTTGTCGTGCATCCAGTCAGCGCGCGGCCCGACGGCATAAGCAATGTTCTTCTTAATGATCAGTCCGATGCCTGACATCACCAGGATGCCGAAGATCCAGAGGTTCCAGGCCAGCATGAAGGCAATGAAGTCGTTGAACGCCAGCTTCGCCCATTGATAAACTCCGCCTTCCAATGGCATCAACCGGTTAAGAAAGATCACGACAGCAGCGAGCGGTAGATAGAAAGTGACTATGGCGAGCAGCCAATAGACCATCTGGGCGTCGCCGAGCTTGGCCGCCCAGCCTACCCAGATAGTTCCCACCACAAACACAATTTGCGTTAGCACAAGATCGAATAGACCGAGTTCTTTTTTCAGCGCGCCGCTGCGCTGCTCGACCTCTCGCTCCAGATCCGCAAGCTGGGAAGATGGGGTTGTTTGTGTGCTGCTCAAAATGTGGTGCTACGCCGAAGGAGTTCTGGTCAAGGCTCACGCGCTCGACGTGTGGTCATGAACAATCTTCCAGCCTTGCCTCGTGCGCCGTAAGATCAATGAGAACGTTCCGTGCGGCTCGTCTTTAGCGCGTTGCAAATGCCAACGGCCCAGCGCGATAGCGGCGCTGGCTCCGATAGGTGTGATTTCCAAATCCGAGAAGGTCAGAGTACCCATTTTCTCGCGGGAGTCATAACTTTTCTGGTAATGCTCAAGAACGATTTGCCAGCCGCGCGTAATATTATTGCCGGAAACGAAGACCGTCGTTTCCGAACGCCAATAGCCCGCCATGTAACCTTCAATGTCGCTACGGTTCCACGCAGTGACCTGTGCGTCCAGCACAGCTTGAACAGCCGCGATCGTCCGGCCCTTGTGTCTGTTTGTCTTTACGGGCTCCTGGGCGGACGCTGACAACGAAAGAATCGTGATAGTCAGGAGTGCGGCCGGAAGCGAGTTACGCCACATGTTTCTTCCTCAAGCAAATATCGTGGGTTAGAGATTTGATTGCGGCGATGACTATAAAGTCAGTATCGCCTTTCTAACAAGGATTAGATGTCTAAAGTCCAAGACTAAACCCGCCCTGCCCCCAAATTTGGGCTTTGGATATTGGACGTTGGACTGTCTTCTAGAAGTAACGATAGTGCCCAATGATCTTCCAATTGAGCAGGACGTCCTCAATGCGGGCCCCAGCACCAATGTTATGTACGACCAGGCAATGTTTGTCGGGCTCCGACCAGAGGTTCGTCATTATCCCAATGTGCTCAACCCCGTCACTTAACTCCCAGGCCACTACGTCACCGGGTTGATAATCAGCTCGGTCGTTGCTGATCGGCAGCGATTTCCGCTGGCGATCGAAGTAAGTCATCAGGTTCAAGACTCGCCGATGGTCAATGTTAGTATCCGTTCCCTTTGCGCCCCACCGCTTCGGATACTCCGACCACGCGAGCTTCATGTCTTCATGCACTTCCTTTTGCAAATCGATACCCGTCTTGCGAAAGGCCCGCACCACCACGTCTGAGCAAACTCCGGTATCGCTCGGCACGTCGCCCTTGGGATAGGCGATCGCAACATAAGAAGGATCGTATCCAGTAGTAGTGTTGCTTTGGTCGATGGCTGCGTCGATGAATTGTTTGAGTTGCGGTGAAGCATTTGCAGGCAACGGCTTCGCAATTGACGCTGGCGGTATTACGACCACCACGCCTTTTTTCGTTACATATTGCCGTTCACAACCAGCAGCGCCGATCAGAATGAAACAGACTGCGAGGGCAGTTTTGCGTTTAAGCCGCATGTCCGTTCAACCATGCCCTTATATCTTCACGCATTGCGGGCACCATTTCATGGGCGGCATCGTAACTCTTGAATTCGACACTCTGAGCGCGCAGCCGCAAACGTTCTTCGTAGTCGGTCACCCGCAACGGCGCATAATACTCGTCTCGTGTTCCAGCAAGATGAAAGATCGCCGCCTGGGTTGGCTTGTAGTCGTCGCTCGTCTCCCAATCACCCGGGATACCACCACAGATTCCAATTACACCGCGCAGTAGATCCGAATGCGTAAAAGCGAACCTGTAGTTAAGCGCGCAGGCTTGCGAAAAACCGAGCAGAAAAATGCGTTTTGCATCGACTGCGCCCTCGCTGGTGAGACGCGCGATAATATCCAGTAGCGCCTGATGATGAATTGCAACTGAGTCTTCCGGATGAAAGTTAGTGAGCCAGCCAAAACCAAAGCGTAGAGGACCGCCCGGTTCTTTTGGTTCCTTCATGTGCTGATGAAAACCCTGCAACGAAACGATTGCAAAGCTCTCCGGCGCCAGCTGTTTTGCCTCGCGCATCATCTGTCGCTTGTTGGCGCCATACCCGTGTAAGGCAATCAACAGCGGCGCCTGCCTCGCTTCTGGCAAATCGAGATCGTAGTAAAGCTTGAGCCGGCCGTCGAGCGTACTCTCACGGGCAGTTCTGTTGTTCTCACTAATCATATGTTCTTGAATTACGTTGTTTGCGTCGCCTGTTTCAAACGGAGCGGCGTTCATTCCTCCCAGCCTTATAACACACACATTGAGCGATCGAGCAAACTCAAGCGCGGCAACAGGCTCGTTGCATTCACGCTCGCTGCCAGTTACGATGCTCCGGAAACTGCAATAGCAAAACGTAACTAATCGAGAGAGGTAGATGCAATGAAATTCCCTGGCGGATTTAACATTCAGCAAATGATGAAGCAGGCGCAGGTGATGCAGGAGAAGATGTCGAAAGAGATGGAAGAGCTGCGCACTGAAGCTTCAGCCGGCGGTGGCGTGGTGACCGTGGAGATGAAGGGCAATCATGAAATCGTTTCGTTGAAAATCGATCCGGAAGCCGTCAAGGAGGGCGACGTCGAGATGCTGCAGGACATGATCCTCGCCGCCATCAATGAAGCGAACCGCAAAGTAGACGAAGCCATGAAGGGTAAACTTGGCGGCATGTTGCCACCGGGGCTGGGAGGCCTGCTGGGATAACTACTTAAGTTTCAAGTTTCGAGTTCAACCCTGGGACCACTGGCCGGATGAACTCACAACTCCGAACTCGAAACTCGAAACTCGAAACTTGCCATGCTTGAATACGCCGAGCCCGTCACCAAACTAATCGATGAACTGAAGCGCCTGCCCAGCATTGGGCACAAGTCGGCGCAGCGTTTGGCGTTTCACATCATGCGCACGCCCGACAATGACCTCGAGCGCCTCATCACAGCTATCCTGGAAGTAAAGAAACGCATTGTCTTCTGCTCGATCTGTAACAATCTAACTGACGTCGAGCCCTGTCGCATCTGCGCCGCACCCGGGCGCGATCATTCGGTGATTTGCGTGGTTGAGGAGCCTCATAGTCTGGTGGCCGTGGAAAAGACGCGCAGTTTCAAAGGGGTCTACCACGTGCTGCACGGCAGTCTCTCGCCGATTCGTCATATTGGGCCAAACGAACTGCACCTTGCGAACCTGTTGCCGCGTCTGAAGCCGGAAAACAACGATGGGATCGAGGTGAGTGAAGTGATCCTGGCAACGAATCCCACCACCGAGGGCGAAGCGACGGCAAACTACATCAGCCGTCTGCTCAAACCGCTCGGCTTGCGCGTGACGCGCATCGCGATGGGTATGCCGGTGGGCAGTGATCTGGAATACGTGGATGAAGTGACGATGGATAAAGCCCTGGCCAATAGGCATGAGATCTAGCGCTGGTGGTGGGGTTCAGTGGACAACTTCTATGCGATCGCCTGACTGGAGTTTAGGATCTTCAGTCTTTCCCGACTTAATCTCTTTCAAGTTGAATTTCATGCTCGTCAAGCGCCCGTCCGTGCCTTCGCGAGACAACTCTACCGCACTGTTACGAGCTGAACCGCCGGCCGCAAGAATGGCCTGGACCAAAGTGATTCCCGGCTGAAAATTCTTTTGTCCCGGATAACCGACTCGGCCACCTATGTAATAGAACTCCTGCGGGCGCGTGGTTAGATTTATCACGTCACCGGGTCGAACCAGAAAACTAAGTGCCGCGGAGTCGTTCAATTCCACTGCCTGCGTAGGCACGCCGGTCCGCATGATGGTCGCGCGCGCTGCATCCAGCCGCGGCTGAACTTCCGCCAGCAACACATAAAGCGGCACTGCTTCGCGCCTTAGATTTTTGGCGCCAGGACTGCCGACCAGCCCGGTAATGATCACGGTGTGACTGGCGTATTGTCTCACTCCCACCGCAACCTGCGTTCGATCGTCCACCGCCAGCCGTTTTAATTCAGAGGTGATGCGAGTCTGAATTTCTTTGGTGGTCAGGCCGGCCACTTGTAGCGGTGCGCCGGCAATCGGAAAATCGATCAAGCCGCCGTCGATAACGCTATAGAGAGTGGATCGATTGGCAGCCGAGTTAAGCAGCCGTATATCCAACACATCGCCAACATCCACTTGGTAAATATTCGTTCGCGCTGAATCTTCGGTGGCCGCAGTCGGGTTGCTGGCTGGATCGCCGTTCACCGTTCGTATAACTGGGGCTGTGGCCATCGCCGGATCAGGTGAGTCAGCGTCGGCCGGAGAAACTGTTCGTATCGCTCGATTAGCCGATGCCGCAGTTTTTGACGATTCATTCTCTGCCGCAGACTTTTCCACGGCTTTTTTGGCTGGCGCGTCATTGCCCCCTTGGCCCAGAGCGCAACGGAGTGGGGCGAGCGCCAGCAAAGAAAAGATGCCAATAAATAGTGCTTTCTTCATACGTATTACCAGGTTTCTGTAAATTGTTACTTAAGCCAGTTGTGTTTCGGCACCTAACTCCGCTGTTGCTCGGCAGGCGCCGGATCAGACGCCACGTTCCCTGATCAAGGGTATGAAAGAGAAAAGGAGTATTACGCGTGAGATTCCGCGACCGGAGTCGTTAGGCCGTTACATTCGAGGGATGCTGAACCGCAGCGCTGCATTACTGTTTCAGCAATTTATTGGGACAAATTAGCCGACCCTCGTAGGGTTTAATGGCGGAAACATCGGTCCGCCCATCTGCCTGTTGCTTGCCGTATGCTTCTAGAATCTGACGTTCTCAATAGGCGCGCCTTTCTTGCAGTCGTCACACTCGTCGCCGCTCTCATACATGTGCGCGTCAAATTCAACCAGCGATCTAATCGGCACATCGCCCAGCTTATCCGGCGCCGAAGTGAAACGAACAATTGCGCCGCAGCCGATAACCGGCGCGCCCAGTTCCTTCACCAGCGCGGCCGTTTCCTCAATGGCGTGGCCACTCCGAATAATGTCGTCGACCATTATGCAAGGGTTTACTTCGCCCTCATTTATGTATTGCCGAAACCTGCGCTTGTCGCTTTCCTGCTCGGCCCAGTAGATCTGCTCGGCACTCAACGCGTCGCGCACGCCGAAAGCGACGGGAATACCACCCGAACTCGGACTGATAATTGAGACCCTCGGTAACTGGCTCGAGATGTCGCGATCCACGCGAAACTTTCTGCTCAAGGCGACCGCCAATACGCGCGCAGTATCGTAATAACGAAACGCCAGCGGCATCTGAAAGTAGTGTGGTGAATGCTTACCGTTGGGATAAACAAAGTGGCCTTCGCGGAAAGCGCCAGTGCGCTTCAGCATCTGCATTACAGTGTCCGACGACGGAATCAGATCTACCATTTTCTTCTCCAGAAATAAGTGTTGAGTTATGAGTGATGAGTCATGAGTGGTGAGCAAAAAGCGATGGGCTGTAATGTGATTACAACTCATCACTCATCACTCATTACTCATCACTGCTTTTTGCGTTCCCCAGCATACATCAATCCTGGGGACTTGCTCCATCAGCCAGCGCGCGGTTTATGAGTCGCGCCTGATCTGCCGGTAGTTCCTTCGGGAATTCGCCGGGGAAGAACCACGCAGCCTCTTGAATCTCAAAACTAAGCTCGGCAGTTTCGCCAATTGCCTGACACGAGAAAACTATTTCTACTTGTTTCGCACCTTTGTAGGCTCGCGTTGCCAGCAGTTTCAATTGTCCGACTTTGAGGCCGACCTCTTCCTGCAACTCACGTCGCACGGCGTCCGCCGGCTGTTCACCCATTTCGAGAAAACCACCTGGCACGCCCCAACCGCTTCCGGGACGAAACCGGTGCTTGAGCAGCAACACCCGTCCGCCTGAGTCAGTGACAACGGCACCGGCGGAAACCGCGAAGCGCGGATGCGAGAATCTGACGGTCCAGCGCCGCACTACTTTTGGAGTTCGCCGCCATAGCGTTCCGAGTAGATCGTTTAGCATTTAGGCTCCCAGCATACCACGACTACATTGACGCGCATTTGCTCGACTCTGTAAGATTCTGATTGCAATCACAAATAATCTCGAGTGAAAGCTAACCAGCAGCCATGACAGCAACTGCCTCCGAAGCAATCGCGAACGAACCGGTCACAGCAGCCGCGCCGGTGCCGAAGCGAATAACAAACGCGCAAACTGTCTGCAACGAGAAGAACGCCAAGGGCAAACTTTGTAACGGTCATCTCAAACAACTGCGCACCGCCGGTGAAGCGTCGGAAGTTCACTTGCGCGGCGACGACGTGCTTTCAAAGTGCCAGACGTGCGGCACGCTCTACATGGGCCCGCCGCTGGGCCACGTGCGCGATCCAAACAAGCAGTCCCGCTTTGTTGA
>JANLYH010000141.1:0-4863 GCA_031365545.1 Pyrinomonadaceae bacterium
CCACCGAACGCTGCATGTCGGAAACAACCACCATCGTATAGTCAATCTGCTTAAACATTTCTGCCTCCATTCACTTGTATGGGAGAAAAGCCTACTTGGCGGCGGTTTTCTTTCTGGCCTTGCCGTCTCCGGTTGCGACTATGATGTCAAACTCGTCTTTCGTCAACGACATCACCGAAAGCTGAGACTGCCGAATCAAGGGAAGCTGACTTAGTCGCTTGTCATAACGAATTGCGGCCAGTAGTACTGGGTTCTTAAGCGCCTTCACAGGTTTTAGATCAACGGCAACCCATTGTGCGTCGGTTGCAGTTGGATCCGGGTATGCGCTTTTTACGACTTCTGCCTGGCCAACAACCGCTTTTTCTTTCCCCGAATGATAAAACAGAACGCGATCGCCAGTCTTCATCTCCCGGAGATTGTTCCGCGCCTGATAGTTTCTGACTCCAGTCCAATCCGTTTTCCCATCGCTGACGAAATCCGTCCAGGAGTAGGTTTCCGGCTCCTGCTTGACCATCCAATATTTATTTTTTGTTTTCATTTGCTTGCCTTGATTCTTGATGAGTAAAGGACACTGCCTTAAGATGTCCGCTCCCGTTTTCGCTATCAGCAGGAAGCTATGCGAAAGGATTGGAGCAACCACCCATGATCAAAGAAGGAACTGTCGCGCCCAAGTTTGCGGCAAAAGACGCTAACGGTGAGACCGTTCGCCTTAAAGATCTGCGCGGCCAAAGGGTCGTTCTTTATTTTTACCCCAAGGATGATACGCCTGGCTGCACGAAAGAAGCTTGTTCGTTTCGCGACGCGTTCGCAGATTTCAAGAAACGCGACATTGAAGTCCTTGGCGTTTCTCCAGACGGTGAGGTTTCTCATAAGAAGTTTGTCGGGAAGTATAAACTTCCTTTCACGCTGTTGACCGACGCGGATCACTCAATCGCAGATGCCTATGGGGTCTATGGTGAGAAGAAGTTCATGGGTCGTACGTACATGGGCGTGAAGCGAATAACCTTCCTGATTGACGAGAAAGGCAAAGTCAAAAAGGTGTTTGAAAAGGTCAAACCTGAAGAGCACGCTCGCGAAGTCCTGGAGGCTTTTGAAGCCTAGGTCCAGCACTGTCTCTCCCGATCTCAGATCTGCGACTTGAAGGCTGACGGTCAGGCTGCCACCCAACCGCCAACTTTTTCCCCTTCTTCCACTTCTGGGCTTTTACCCGGCATCAGACCCTGAATCGCGCTAAATGAACTCGGCACGTCGGCCTTCCGCTCGGGAAGTTTCATTGCTTCTGCCCGTATTGGTAAATTTGCCGACTCGTTGATGAAGTAATGCCGGTTGTTATCGATGATTTGCGTCTTGATCTCACGGGTCCACAACAACAGATCCGCCAGAGCCTCACCAACTTCATCATCTCCCAGCCCGGCTCCTTTGCGAATTTCTTTCTGGGTTCTTGCGCCTTTTCTGATGGCTTCGCGCACTCGTTCTACCGGTGAAAGCTTGCTGAATGCGCGTGCGTAACCCGCAGAATTTGGCGCATCTCCGCCAGACTGACTTGACCAAGACTGCTCGGTGAGAGGTTGAGTGACGTATCGTTTGCGGGTGGATCGATACTCTTTAAGGGCCCGACGGCTGTTCGTCACTTTCTTGCGGATGCAGCTCTTGCAGTAAAGGTTTCGGCCGTCTTTTCGCGCGCGGCAAACTCCAAATTCCGATAACGGCAAATCTTGTGAACAAATGGGGCAATTCTTGCGGCAAACCGCAGCTTCTTCTGTCATTACAACGCTCCGATCCAGACTTCCAACATGTGGGATTCTTCGCTGGAAGAAACACGAGTCCCCAGCCGGCGTTAAAGAGTTAACTAACCCGGCAATTGATTGGCGTTGAATTTAATTATTGGCGGCGACTTCCTACTGCATTAGGAAAATCGCCACGGATTGCCTGAGCTTCTTCACTTCGGGATGAAAGGGGCTCACAAAACCTGATTGGAATCGCTTAGCAGGCCAGCGGGGGTCAGCAAAAATTTATAAGAGCGAGTAACCCGCAAACACAATCCTTAATCAGGTCCAACTTCAACGCTTCACTTCTGGCAATCATCGCTTCCAGCGAGGGAGTCGCATTATAGTGATCGGATTTTTTTTTGCAACCCCAAAATCTATTTGAGGTGGTCCATCGCTCACGTTGCGCAAATTTATTTTCTTTGATGGAGCGAATTCGTTTTTTCGAATCGCAAACAACTCTGTTGCGTGAAGATATCAGATCACATAAAGAAAATTCTTAATCGCCGCACAGATCTTGTTCGAGCAAATTTCATTTTCGCTGTTTGCAAATTCTCCTGAAAAAAGAGCAGCTTTCCCTGGCGCTACAAACCGTTCGCCATCTGTATCGCGCTATACTTTCCACACGCGCTCGCGTGGTCCTACCATAACTTGTTTGCGACGCGCTCGGTTCATCGATCGAGAAAACGGAAATGCGATGATGGTGAAGAAAAATTTCTAACTGATCGAGTGGCGCACCAGAATTTTTGCTGCGAGTTGGTTGTTGATGTCGTGATAGTGCGCGCAATTAAAAAGCAAAGTGGCGCAACGTGAACACAACTCGTCTCAACGTTGAACAGTGAACGTGTTTGTCTCGTGGTGCCGACCAGCTCATCGCGACGTGCGGTCGGCGAGGCGATAAACAAACTTTAGTCCAGACCAGATGTCGTTTAGGGCGCAGACTTTTACGTCAACCAAGCCGGCGTGAAGTCCGATGTCCCGAACATCGTTTTCAGAAAGGTCGGTGGTGACGCCGGATGCCTTCTTCGGCCAGGCTACCCAAAGCATTCCATTAGGTGAGAGTTTGCGCGCGAGCCCGCGGAAATCTTTTTTCAAAACTTTTTGTGAATCAGTAAACAAAATAATCAAATCAAGGGGTTTGGTTAGAGTTGCGACCCTAATGCTCACGTCATTTGGCAAGGGCGAGAGTTCGCGTTGGAACCCTTTTGGCGGATTCACGAGGCCCGCGCGAAAACCTTCCTTGAAGCCGAGCTTCTTTACCAGTGGTGTTCCTGAATAACCTGCCATCTCAGTTTTCCTACCAAAATTTCAAAAGTTTCCACCACATGAAGCCGAATAATACCCAGATCGGAATTGTTATGAACGACACAATGAGTCCCAGTCTCCACCAGGTTCGTTGCTTAACGTATCCGGCGCCGAAATAGATGGGAGCAGGTGTGGTTCCGAAGTGAGTTAGCGACGCGTCCAGATTGGAAAAGTACGCCAGCGACAGTACCGCGAGGTAGGGAGGAGCACCGGCGGCTAGTATCACTACCAGAAAAGGCGTGTACATGGCCGTCGCGTGGGCGGTTATGCTGGCAAATCCATAATGGGCGTAGAAGTAAACCAGCAAGAGCACCGCCAGCGCTGACCACCATTTCCAACCAACCGTAAAACTCGCCGCAGTTTCAGCAAAACGTTTGGTGATTCCTGTTTCGCCAAGCGCCTCAGCCATTCTGACTAAGCCCCCGTACCAGATGAAAACGTCCCACGCGCCGCGCTCACTGATGACGTCCTGCCAGTTCAAAACCCGGAACAACAAAAGAACGCAAATGCCTAACAGTGCTACCGCTGCGTAATTGATTCCGTGCAGCGCAGTTGTCATCCAAAGAGTCGCCACTAGCGCAAAGACGATCAACATTAGCTTCTCGCCGGATTGCATTCGACCCATCTGTTTCAACTCGTCGTCAGCGAATTTGGCGGCGGCGGGCGTGTGTTTGATCTCAGGTGGGAAAATTAGGTAGAGCGCGAGGGGAACGACCAGCAGCGACAGCAGACCGGGAGCAACGGCCGCAAGCGCCCAACGAGCATAGGTAAGTTCAATTCCGGTCACCTGCTGGGCAAATTTGGCGATCAAAACGTTTGAAGCCTGGCCAGTAAGAAACATGGCGCAGACGATCACGTCGCACTGATAGATCAAGGTCATCAGGAACGCACCCAATCGCCCAGCGGTCTCGCCCGGTTTTGAGTCGTAGGCTTCGGCAAGACTCTTTGCCACCGGAAAGATTATCCCGCCGGCGCGTGCGCCATTGGAGGGAATCACCATGGCGAGCAGCATGTCAGTGGAGACAAGCGCATAACCCAACCCAAGTGAATGGCGGCCGATAGCCCGGATAAACAGAAAGGCAATGCGTCTTCCCAGTCCGGTCTTGATCATTCCTCGCGACATAAAAAAGGCCGCAAGCACCAGCCAAACAATAGGATCGCCATAACCCCCTAACGCTTTCTCGACCGGCAGCGTCCCCGTTAACGCTATGGCGGCGACTCCGAGCAGTACCATTGCGCCACCCGGCACCGGCCGAACGATGGACCCGACGATGGTGGCAACGAAAATCGCGAAGAGATGCCATGACTGTTTGGTGATGCCGGCCGGGAGAGGGATTAACAAGACGCCTAAACCGGCAACCAACACAACCGCCCATCTAATGAGTTGGCTTCTCAACGGGAGGTGTACATCTGACTCAACCGCCGGCGGATCGACATCTGGCGCGAGTTGCGGGGTTTCTTCCAAGTCTTGTGAATCCTCTTGAGTGTCTACCTATTTTGGCGGTGTTTGGAAGCCTCGTCCAAAGTGGGCGATACTATTACGTCAAATAGTCAGTTAACTCAAGGTTTTTGCTCGCATGAGGAGCTGCGCCTAAGGATTCAAACCTTTGTGTGGCTCAGCTTCGTAGATAATGCGCGAGGACGGGAAGTGATCTCTTATGAAGAACGATATCAAGTCGAGTGAAATCACGGACAAGAGAACGTATCTGAATCGCCGTCTGTTCATGCGCGGCGCGGCGCTAGCGACGACGACCGCCGCGACTGCGCTGCTCTATCGCAAGCTCAATCCGGG
>JANLYH010000164.1:0-9065 GCA_031365545.1 Pyrinomonadaceae bacterium
GTGTGCCCGATGATGGGAGCCTCCAACCTCCGAATACATTCGGATTATTATCCCAAAAAACCTACTTAGTTCGGGCATTACAGCATTCTACGCTGGTCGGCATGAACGCGCCAAAGATTGTCATAGCAAATTTCGAGCGGACGCTAGAGCTTCCGCAACTCGCTCAGGCGCAGTGCCACCGCTTACTGATTTTGAAGCAAGCGTTTTCTCCAGCGTGAGTGAATCAAACACATCGTCTTGAATCTCGCCGGAGAATGAACGCAGTTCTTCCAACGACAATTCACCCAATTCAACCTTCTTCTCAATTGCCCTAACAACAATTCTTCCCACGATCTCATGTGCCTCGCGAAATGGCACACCCTTGCGCACCAAGTAATCCGCAAGCTCCGTGGCATTCATCATCCCTTGAGACGCCGCGGCTCGCATGCGCGCAACATTCAGCGTCAAGTTTCGCAATACCAAAGCCGACACTTCAAGCGAGGCAAGGGTCGTATCAAACGCGTCGAAGATCGCTTCTTTGTCCTCCTGCATGTCTTTGTTGTAAGCGAGCGGCAAACCCTTCAGCATCGTTAACAGCGAGAGCGCATGTCCAAAAACACGGCCCGCTTTGCCGCGCACGAGTTCCATTGAGTCAGGGTTCTTCTTTTGCGGCATCAGGCTCGAACCAGTGGCAACTGCATCACTCAACTGGAAGAAGCCAAACTCACTAGTCGAATACAGGACGACTTCTTCGGCGAGTCGGGACAGGTGAACCATTACCAGCGAGCAGGCGCTCGCAAATTCAACGCAAAAATCGCGATCGCTTACGGCGTCCACGCTGTTTCGCGAGATGCTCTCAAAATCCAACTCGCGGGCTATAGCCTCCCGGTCAATAGCAAAGGAAGTGCCCGCCAGCGCGGCGGAACCAAGCGGCAGCACGTTCACGCGTCTTCGAGTTTCTCCGAGCCGCTCGCGATCCCGGCCCAACATTTCAAAGTAGGCGAGGCACCAGTGGGCAAAGAGAATGGGCTGCGCTCGCTGCAGATGCGTATAGCCCGGTAGCACTACGTCAGAATTCTGTTCCGCGAGGTCGAGCAGAGCTGTCTGAGTTGAGCGCAGCTGGATCAGGAGTTGATCAATGGCGTCGCGCAACCACAAGCGAAGGTCGGTTGCCACTTGATCGTTCCGGCTCCGACCGGTGTGCAACTTCCGCCCGGCATCTCCGGCTATTTCCACCAACCGCGCCTCGACGAACGAGTGCACATCTTCGGCAGCCGTCTCATCAAAGTAGCCGCTGTTGGCCAGCCCTCGCTCCAGCACACTTTGAAGTGCTGCTGTGATCGTGTCGGCTTCTGCGCGGCTAATCACCGCCGCAGCGGCTAGCGCACGGCAATGGGCGAGGCTCGCGCGAATATCGACAGCAAATAGTCGGCGATCAAAGGTGAAGGAATTATTAAAAGCGGCAAACGACGGATCTGCATTCTGCGCAAATCGGCCGCCCCATAGATTTTGGTTTTTGGTCATTCGCTATTCGAAGCGCTATCGCGTTCAGCAAGCTTACACCACCGAGCGGTTGCGCTCTATCCATACTCCTCACGAGGGGGCGCTGGCGGCAGCTTATCCTCGCTGACTCGTCTAACTTTAACGCGTCTCCCGATCGACTTGTCTGGAAGCAAGACCAGCGTGCCTTCCATCGTGTCGCCATCGACTCTGAATTCCCAGAGGCCATGAGTCTGTCGCCTGGTAAACTCACCTGATACCGTCCCCTTGCCCTCGTCGTACTGAAATTTAAGCTTGCCCATCGGTTCTCGCTTACCGTCGATGACCTTGTCGGCAAAGAGCATTACGGAACCTGGCTCTTCGGTGATTGGTTCAAAGCGATAGACCACATCTTCATTCTTGCAAGCCGGGTGGTCGCCCACGCAAATTGAAACGCCACGCCAGCTCCCAATTACCGAAGACGGCGGCTGCGCTGCAGTCGCGCGGGCCGCGCGCAGGCCTGTTGTGTGTACACTTAACGCAAGAGTCACGACCAGCAGTAGGCGGGAGGTGTTACTTATCATTTTTCACCTTGAGAGTAATTCTCTTCGAGTCTGGACTCAAGCCGGGTTTTCACACCCGGCCACTCTTCACGAATGATGCTATAGCAGACGGAATCGCGAATGCGCCCGTCGGGCATAATCATGTGACTCCGCAAGACGCCCTCCTCCCTTGCACCCAGGCGAAGGATAGCTGCGCGCGACTGGTGGTTAAGAACATCCGTAATCAACTCAACGCGGATGCAACGCCAATGGTCGAATGCGTGCTTGAGCATCAGTAATTTGGCTTCGGTATTGATTGCGGTGCGTTGCGCCCTACGGGACAACCACGTGTAGCCGATCGCCACGCGCCGATCATTTCCTACAATCTCATAAAAGCGGGTAGTTCCCACGACTTCATTCGACGACTTTCGCACGACTACGAATGGTAGTTCACTGCCCTCGGCCTGCGCCGCAAGTGCCGCCTTAATGTAATCGGCCATAGTGTCTCGAGTGGGCACTATCGTTACGGAGGAATTCCAAAGCTCGCCATCGCCGGCGGCGACATTGAGTGATTCCTCCTGCGCCAGAGACAAGGGGTCGAGGCGGGTATGCTGACCTTCGAGTGTGACCGGGGAAACCAGGAGGCCTGGTGGCTGTTCAACCATCTCGCAATCGCCTGCTACGTTTTTATGGTTATCTCTCGCCGCAATAATACGCTCACATAGGTTCCGTTGGAGGCATTATTTCCGGCTCTGCCATCGCCTACCCTCCCTTCCCAGTCAAACCTGAGCCATTTCTGTCAAATTGGAGAGTCGGGCTCAGAGTGACGGGTCCGCCTGACCGAAGCCTTTGCCTTTGCCTCAATTGCCCGGAGATTTGGTTGCTTAATTCACGTGATACTAGTTACGAAGTCGGGGAATGCCATTTGCCAAGTGGGGCGCGGGGACAACTCTACGTGAGGCTCAACTACCCCGTTCGTTAGGCCCGCTACCTGGGCCAGCAAGTTCATTTCGACAAGTTAAGGGCGACGAATGGCTGACAAGGAAAAACTCCGAAGCCGGTTCATTTTTTCGATTGCACTGATGGGTGCAGCCGTTACCGCCTACTGTGCCTTTCGCCTGCCCTTCACACAGCTCGGAGCCAGGTTTGCCGCGCTGGCGCTGATTACCCTGTTAGTTGGCTCACAGATCACGATCAAAATCCCCGGAGCTCGTGGTCAGATTGCCGTTTCTGACACCTTCATCTTTCTCGCAATTCTGTTATTCGGAGTCGAAGCCGCAGTGGTGCTCGCGGCCGCCGAAGCGTTTTGTTCTTCCGTGCGCTTTAGCAAGAAAGCGTCCGTGTTGTTCTTCAATGCGGGCGTGATGGCGCTGTCGACTTTCGTTACCGCGTCGGCTTTTTACTTCCTGTTTCCAAACGTTCACTTGAGCGATGGCTTCTCACCGAATCTTTTTGCAAGCCTGTGTTTGCTGGCGCTATTGCAATACGTGCTAAACACAGCCCCAGTCGCCGTGGGCGTTGCGCTGAGAGCTAATCAAAGCGTCTGGCACAGTTGGCGGACCAATTTCCTGTGGACTTCACTTACCTACATCGGCGGTGTTTTTGGCGCGGCTATCGTAGGCAGACTGAGCGATACTCTCGGACTATTCGGCTTCGCAGCGTTCGCCCCGATCATCGTCATCGTTTACTTTACCTACCGAACTTACCTTAACAACATCGAGACGTCAGCTTCGCAAGCGGAGCTGGCACGGCTCCACGTTGAGGAGCTCAATAAGTACATCTCTGAGCAAAAGCGAATTAGCCAGGCGCTAGTGGAGAGCGAGGAGCACTTCCGCAGTGCTTTCGACTACGCAGCGATCGGCATGGCGCTCGTGTCGCCGGAAGGCAAGTGGCTGCGGGTAAATCGCTCGCTTTGCGAAATCGTCGGCTATTCAGAAGCAGAGTTGCTCGTCACTGATTTCCAAACGGTCACGCACCGAGAAGATTTGGGAAACGATCTGGCGGAGATATATCGCCTGCTCTCGGGTGAAACTCTCACCTGCCAGTTGGAAAAACGTTACATACACAAATTAGGACATGATGTTTGGACGTCGGCTAATGCCTCTCTGGTTCGCGACGCGGCTGGTCTGCCACTTCACTTCATCTTTCAAATCCAGGACATCACCGAGCGAAAACGCGCGGAAGCGGCAATCCGAACACTATCGCTGGCAGACGAATTAACGGGACTCTACAACCGTCGCGGTTTCCTCGCCTTTTCCAAGCAACATCTTAATTCCCTGCACCGGACTAATAAGGGCGTGGTCGTTGTCTACGCTGATCTTGACGGCTTGAAGACGATCAACGACTCGTTTGGCCACAAAGAAGGCGACCGCGCCCTAACCAGGACCGCGGAGTTGTTGAAGGAAACTTTCCGCTCCTCCGATGTGCTGGGCCGCCTGGGCGGCGATGAATTTACGGCATTGGCTGCTGTCGATCCGGAGGGCGGTATAGAGAGGCTGCTCTCGCGCCTGCAGGAGCGCTTTGACAGCTACAACGCCCTTAAGCTCGTCCCCTACGAACTCTCAATCAGCATCGGTGTGGTACAGCGTGACGTCGATGGCGCACAGTCAATGGAAGACTTGATGGCCCTTGCCGATTTGGCAATGTACAAAAACAAGCGCACCAAGCAGACAAATCTGCGTTTGCCGGAGACTAAGATCAACCGCTCAACCGTGGCTGTCGCCTGATAGTTGGCGCCCATTCGCCAATAATCTAAAACGGCAGGGTTATTACGACCTGCCGCTTTCTTTTGTAGTATTCTCTGCGCTCGTTTTATGAACGACTTCGACGAGATTGCTATGAAGGATATCTCCGTGCCTGCGGGGCCTCTGGGTCGATGGCGGGCGCTGGCTTTGCTGTCTTTGGCGGAACTGCTCGCCATGTCGCTGTGGTTTAGCGCCTCGGCGGTTGTTCCTGCGCTTCGTGTTGAATGGAAGCTAGACGATTCGAGTGCCGGATGGCTGACGATTGCGGTGCAACTCGGTTTTGTCTTCGGCACCTTAATGAGCGCAATTCTCAATCTGCCGGACGTGTTCAAGGTCCGCTACCTTTTCGCTATTTCTGCAGTGGCCGGCGCGTTAGCAAATGCCGCCTTCGGAGCCTACGCTCATGATGCGCAAACGGGAATTGCACTCCGGTTTCTGACTGGGATGTTTCTCGCCGGAGTTTATCCACCAGGGATGAAAATTATGGCGACCTGGTTCAAGCGCTCACGTGGGATGGCCCTTGGCGTATTGGTAGGAGCGCTGACACTCGGAAAGGCTTCGCCGTATTTAGTTAACGGACTGGGCAGCGCAGACTGGCACCGGAATATTTTCTTCATTTCAATGCTCGCGGTAGTTGGCGGCCTGATCGTGCTGTTCTTCGTACGCGATGGACCGCATGCGCTGCCGGCGGCCAGGTTTGATTGGAAACAAGCCGTCGCGGTTTTTGGCAATCGCGGCGTTCGGCTCGCCAGCCTCGGGTATTTCGGGCACATGTGGGAACTCTACGCCATGTGGGTTTGGATTCCCGTGATGATTCGAGCGAGCCTGACGGCGTCAAAGACTTCTCCTGCTACGGCAGAGGTTGCTTCGTTTCTGGTGATTGGTTGCGGTGCAGTTGGTTGCGTCGCTGCAGGGCTGCTGGCAGATCGCCTGGGACGAACAGTAATCACCTCCTGGGCGATGGCGATCAGCGGCAGTTGTTGTTTGCTGATCGGTTTTCTGTTCGGCGGAAGCCCATTGTTGCTGTTGCTGGTCGCCGCCATTTGGGGCGCAGCGGTGGTTGCCGACTCCGCGCAATTCTCTGCCTGCGTAACTGAGCTTGGTAATCCGCAGTACATCGGCACCGCTCTGACAATGCAGACCTGCATCGGCTTTCTACTGACCACTATCTCTATAAAGCTGATACCTTATTTCGTTAGCGCGGTTGGTTGGCAATATGCGTTTGCGATACTGGCCCCGGGTCCACTGTTTGGTGTGCTTGCGATGCTGCGGTTACGCTCATTACCGGAAGCAGCGAAGATCGCCCACGGTAGAAGGTGAGTAGCGCGAAAGCAAAAATGCCTAAAATAAGTATCGAAGAACTCAAGCTGCGCACGCGCAAGATCATTCGCTCGTTGAAACGTGCTTACCCTGATGCGAAGTGTTCACTGAATCACTCCAACGCTTTTGAGTTGCTGATTGCGACGATCCTTTCGGCCCAGTGTACCGACGCGCGCGTGAACATTGTTACTCAAGACCTTTTCCGCAAATATCACAAACCCGAAGACTATCTTAAGGTTTCGCCACGGGAGTTGCAGCAAGACATTCGCACCACGGGCTTTTTTCGTAACAAGACAGCCTCAATTCAAGGCACGGCCAAAGTCCTGCATGAACAGTATGGTGATGAGGTACCGCGAACAATGGATGAGCTGTTGGAGTTGCCGGGCGTTGCACGAAAGACAGCAAACGTCGTACTCGGCAATGCGTTTGGTCTGAGCGCGGGTGTGGTGGTGGACACACACGTCAGCCGGCTCTCCCACCGGCTTGGCCTATCGCACCAGAAGACCCCAGAAAAAATCGAGCAGGACCTGATTCCGTTAGTCCCGAAAAAGAATTGGGTAATCTTCCCGCACCTCATGATTGCCCACGGACGGGCAGTCTGCAAAGCCCGCAATCCGCTCTGCAGTGAATGCACAATTGAGAAGTTTTGCCCTTCGTCTTTCTTGAAAACTGGAGCGCCGCCCGCAAGCTAAATAGCCGAAGTTGATTGTTTAAAGGCGAGGCGGTCTAGTTCCAGGCGAGCCTGCTGGCACATCGCGGCGAAGGCCGCTACAATGAGCGCGCTCCGCTTATCCTGATTTCGAAGCGTCCCCCGCGGCCACATGTCCCCTGCTATTTGCCCTAATTTCAGCCAAATTCCCGGCGTTTTTCTGTTGCTGACTGCCGGCCTCCGCAGCGTAATCAACCCGCCAAAGGGAGCAGCCGCCGCGTGAGCTACCGCTTTCCCTGGCATCGACTGACTGACGAGCACCTGCTCGATCTGCGCATTTGCGATCTGACGCTGAAGATCAAGGGCTCCTTTCTCGAACCGCATATCAAACGCCTCTACAGCGAATTGAACGAACGCGGCATCCGCTTCAAGCCACATGTTTGGCTGTCGGAAGAATGGTTTTCCCCTGACGGCGTACCCGGGATTGCGATTCCTTTTTATCTTGCGCATCCCCGCTTGATTAAGCTTGAGCGCAAACAAATGCTGGAAGTGGAAGGCGGCACCGATCCCGAATGCATGCGAATACTTCGTCACGAAGCCGGCCACGCCCTCGACACGGCCTTTCGCCTGCACTTCAAACGTCAATGGCGCGAACTATTCGGATCCTTCGCGCAACGCTATCCGGATTTCTATAAACCGAAACCGAAGAGCCGCAAGTTTGTGCTGCACCTGCCCGCGTGGTATGCGCAGGCACATCCAGCCGAAGACTTCGCTGAGACGTTTGCAGTTTGGCTAACCCCGCGTTCTCGCTGGCGCCGACGCTATAAGGGCTGGCCGGCCCTGCATAAGTTGGAGTACATCGACGATCTGATGGGTGAAGTAGCGGGAACAAAACCGCGGAACCGCGTCCGCACCAAAGTCGAACCAATCTCGGAACTACGCACTACGCTTCGCGAACACTACCGGCGGAAACGTGAGAAGTACAATTTTGACTGGCCCGCGGTTTATGATCGCGATCTCCATCGCATCTTCTCGGATGATCCACGCCATAGGTTAAGACCCAGCGCTGCAAGTTTCCTGCGCAAGGTTCGCCGCGAGGTCCGGCAAATTGTTGCTGAAGGCACCGGCGTTCACCAGTACACTATCGATCACGTACTCGAAAACATGATCGACCGTTGCAAGGACTTGAAGTTACGAGTTGCGACGCCGGAAAGAGAGGCCCGTCGCCGCGTCATGATTGTGTTAACGGTTCAGGTAATGAATGTGCTGCATTCGGGTTATCATCGCATCGCGCTCTAAACAATCTATAAGCGTCGTATGACCTTCGAACCAAAAAAGAAATTACGCATCATCGTTCTGGTGCATCAGGATCTCGTCCCTCCTGATTCACTCGACGGTCTGAGCGATAAAGAGAAGGCCGAGATCAGAACTGAGTATGACGTCATCTCTACACTCAAGAAGATGGGTCACGACGTTTATCCGATCGGTCTGTACAACCAGTTGAATGTAATTGGCGACGCTCTGCTGGAACACCGGCCCCATATCGCTTTCAACCTGCTTGAAGAATTTCATGGCTATCCACTCTACGATCAGCACGTAGTAAGTTACCTGGAGTTAATGAGACAGGCCTACACCGGCTGCAATCCTCGCGGGATGACCTTGGCGCATGACAAAGCACTCACAAAAATGATCCTGGCCTATCATCGCCTGCAGGTCCCAAACTTCGCCGTGTTTCCCATGAATCGCAAAGTGAGGCGGCCAAAGCGTTTGAAGTTTCCCTTACTGGTCAAGTCGATTAGCGAAGAGGGCTCGGTAGGGATTGCGCAGGCCTCGGTGGTTCATGACGACGAAAAGCTCGCGCAGCGCGTGGAGTTTATCCACCGGCAAAACAAGACCACCGCCATCGCCGAACAATACATTAAAGGTCGCGAGATCTACGTTGGTGTCATCGGGAACCAGAATATCCAGACTTACTCGCCCTGGGAGCTGGTCATGGAAAAGCTTCCCGAAGGCTCCGAAAATATTGCCACGCTCAAGGTGAAGTGGGATCCTGCCTACCAGGAGAAAGTGGGCGTAAAAACGCGGGCTGCCGAACTCACGCCCGAGCAGCACAAAGTTCTCGAACGCCTATCCAAACGCATCTATCGCTACCTTTTTCTCAGCGGATATGCGCGGCTGGACTACCGCCTGACCGAAGAAGGACAATTTTATCTGCTTGAAGCGAATCCAAACCCTCAGATCGCTTCCGGCGAAGACTTTGCTGACTCCGCCGCCCATAGCGGACTGCCCTACGACCAATTGCTACAAAAAATAATCACGGTCGGGCTGAACTATCACGCCGCTTCACATGGT
>JANLYH010000170.1:0-23787 GCA_031365545.1 Pyrinomonadaceae bacterium
GCGAAATAGGCGAAACCTAAGAAACCCGTCCTTCAAAGCCTGAACGGTTTTTTGATCCAGTTGCCCGTCTTCTTCAAGAATGAGGTTACGCGAGACTCTTTCTTCGGTTTGACGGGTTCGAGTTTGGCAATGCGCAACTGATCGCGCGAGCCAGACTTCATCGCACTTTGATTCGAGCTTTTTGTAGCCGCTGCGTTTCGCGCCATTGGTTGTGAAGGCGTCAACACTGCGACGCGTTCGATTGCGCGCACGCGGCTGCGTTTGATGAACGTCACCATCCCAGCCTGCCGGTACCAAACGCCCTCGCCCTTGTCCCACGCCTCATCGGCCCGGATTACAGAGCCGTTAGTGAGCCGAATGATTACCGGCCCACGGTTGCTTGCAGTTGAAGAACCGGCTGATACCGGACTTGTATTCAAACGAGAGTGTGCCAGCGACGTCTTTTCTAAAGAATTCGGACCGACATCTGGTTGATCGGATGCGGAAGATGTCGAAGCTATTAATTGTTCACTGGATTGTGAAGGAGAAGTCTGATCGACATCTGATGCAAGGGAGCTTTGTACAGAGGTTGCTTGCGCATTCGCTTGAGCTGGTTGATCTGTTGCCAGTAGCGAAGACTGCGTTGGTTCGGAGGAAAGTCGAGCGCGTGCTTGGCGGGCGCGCGCGACAAAAGCGACGACCAGCCCGGCCAGAACAATGACTACCAGGATTGCCAGGCCCGGGTTGCTGGAACGCCGACGGGTTGAATTGCTATCGACGACGAGCGGAATTGTCAGGCGGGACACGGTCAGCTCTGACGCCGGATTGTGAACGAGTCCCGTCCCATCCATGTCGCAAAAGCTCTGCTCGTCTTCGTAAATGAATTCGCATTGTGGACAGAGTTTCATCGCGTCCCTCCGGTCTGGCTTGATTGTTAATTGGGGCGCGGAAAAGTTGGTGAGAATCCGGTAAGCCAAGAGTACACCTAACGAGGCGACGAAGGAAAGCAAATCTCGCTAGAGTTCTGAGAGAGCGGGAGGCTCGAGGCGGGAGGCAGGAGGACTAGCATCAAAACGGAAATGCCGCGACATTGAGGCCGCGGCATTTCAAGTGTTCCTGCATTGAGAGCTGAGGGTCGTCAGATCTCAAGTTCAGTTTTCACAGCCAAATTTGCAAGTGTTCAGGGTCGGCCGAAAATGCCACCCAGAATGTTGCCCCAACCACCGTTGCCGTTGGTCTGGCGATTGCGCTGGCTGCTATTCCGATCATACTGCTGAAAACCCTGATTGTAGCCTTGCACAAAGCCCTGACGATACGCCTGCGATGACGCATCCCTGTAGAAGTGCGATCTCTGTGGGTTGTATTGCTGGTTGCGCTGGCCATCGCTGGCGCCAGTGTTTAGACCCTGCTGGTAGCCGCGATTACGTTCATTCTGATCGTAGCCGCCGTTACCATACTGACCGTTGTTGCCATACTGGCCGTCATTGCCGTACTGGCCGTTGTTGCCGTACTGGCCAGTGCCATAGCGACCGTTGTTGTCATACCGCCCGTCGCCATAGCGACCGTTGTTGTCGCGGTTGCGGTGCCAATCGCCCTGGCCGTTATTCTGGCGATCGTGACGATGCTTGCGTCGATGTCCCTGCCCGTTCCGATCATTGTCCCGATCATTGTCGCGATCGTCGTCCTGGTCGCGCTGACCGCGTTGATAATTGCCATCGTCTCGGCGATCCTGGGCCTGAGCGGCGCCACTCGACGCGACGGATACTCCTAAAACAAAAGCGAGTGACAAAAGAGCCCCGCCAATCCCTTTACCAAAATTTTTCATGTTTGTTGCTTCCCTCCGCGGAGTGTATAGCAACTCAGCGGCCGCGCTCGAGATCGGCGTTTTGTAAGGATAACGGACGAATTTCGGTTTGGAGTCGAGCCAAATAGTGCACGGCGCGCGCAGATGAGTATACAGCGAGCGAGGCGTCAGCATTCCTCTCGCTTAAGAAATCGCCGACCCATCGAGGGTGGACGATTTTGTTTGTGCGTTCCGTGCTCCCCAACGGTGCCACAGGGGACGATCATTGGAAACTATAGATCTCAGATCTCAAAGAGTGAGCCTGCCTTTACGGTGGGGCTAGTGCCCGGACCCGGGAACTCTAAACTTGAAGCTCGCAACTTAAAACTTGGAACTCGAAACTATTCCCCGAGGTTGTAAAACGACCCTGATCTGGGTAGCATCGCGATCCTATGACTACTACTGCTGAAACAATGACGGGCGCGGAGATTGTCGATCTCTGTCGGAAACACACACTTTTTGAATGGTCCGCCCAGGCTGCGGTCGATCCGATTCCAGTTGCGCGCGCGAAAGGCATTTATTTTTGGACGCCGGAAGGCAAGCGTTTCATCGACTTCAACAGCCAGTTGATGTGCGTGAACATCGGGCACGGCGACGAGCGGGTGGTGCGTGCGATCCAGGAGCAAGCCGCGATCCTTCCGTATGCCAACCCATTCATGGCTACTGAAGTGCGCGCGCGTCTGAGTGTGAAGCTCGCCGAGCTGACGCCCGGCGACATTGATGCTTTCTTCTTCACCAATGGTGGCGCCGAAGCAAACGAGAACGCCATCCGCATCGCGCGCATGTTTAGCGGCCGGCACAAGATTGGCGCGCGTTATCGCTCCTACCACGGTGGCACGGCCGGCGCTCTAACGCTGACGGGCGATCCGCGACGTTGGGCGGCAGAGCCAGGCATCCCCGGCGTCTTTCGCATTCCCGATTTCTACCACGGCATCCAAAAAGGATCTGACACGACTGAAGAAGTGCTGGCGCGCACCGAAGAAGTTTTGCAACTCGAAGGACCGCAGACAGTGGCAGCGCTCATTGTCGAACCCGTAGTCGGCACTAACGGAATTCTTATTCCGCCCGACGGCTACATGCAGGGGCTGCGAGCGCTGTGTGACAAGTATGGAATCCTGTTGATTGCCGACGAAGTGATGGCCGGTTTTGGCCGCACCGGCGAATGGTTCTCGGTCGACCACTGGAAGGTTGTTCCCGATCTGATTTCAATGGCCAAGGGTTTGACGAGTGCGTATGTGCAACTCGGCGCGGTGGGCATGCGACGACAGATCGCCGATCACTTTGAGAAGAATGTTTTCTACGGCGGCCTCACTTACAACAGTCATCCGCTCGCCTGTGCGGCGGCACTCGCAACTATCGCGGTTTACGAGGAAGACAAGCTCATCGAGAACGCGCGCAGCATGGGCGAGTTGATGCGTGACTTACTTGCAGACTTACAACGTCGGCATCCGTCGGTAGGTGCGACCCGCAACATCGGGTTGTTTGGAATCGTCGAGGTGGTGCGCAATCCTGAGACACGCGAGCCGATGGCGCCATTCAATGGCAGCTCGCCGGAGATGCAGGCGCTCGGCAAGTTTTTCCGCGCCGAGGGCCTTTATACTTTGGTGCGCTGGAACACGTTCTACACCAACCCGCCGCTGTGTATCACGGAAGCGGAAATGCGCGAGGCGTTTGCGATTATTGATAAGGGCCTGGAGATCACTGACGCAGCAGTTGTTTAGATGTCGGACAGACAGCAACAAACTCCGAACAAGTCGGCGAGGAGTTTGCCACTGAGCCCGCGAAGCGTGGCGGAAGCATAAAGCCTGGGGCGAAGCGAAGCGGAACCCCAGGATCATTCGAGTAAAAAGGCGAAAGCCCACGAAGTGGGCGACAGCCGCTTATCAATAGTGAATCGCAGTTGTTTCGCGCTATCGCAAGCTTCGCGCGCTCGGTTTTCTGACCCGCTCTTATCCTGGGGTTTCGCTTCGCTTCACGCCCAGGCTTTATGCCTTCACCCGCTTCGCGGATTTCAAGCCTACGACTGTTTCAAGCGCCTTGCCCTCTCGTCGCGCTTGCGCCCAGGTCATCGGAAAGAAATACACCTCACCGCTCCGCTCGACAGTCACCAATTGATCCAATGCCGCGCAGATAATGCGCCGCTGCAATTCGCGATGAAAGGGCACACCGAAGTGGTGGCCCATCATAAAAGGGAGGAAGACTGCGCGTGGCGGTTGGCAGTGTTGCGTGACGTCGAGCGCCACTGTCAACGAAACCGTCGGAATTCCTCTGCGTTCAATAGCGCGCTGCACGAGCGCGACGGACTGATGTCATATGGGTCAAGCAGGACACAGGAGGGCGGCCTCCGCGCCATCTGCCACCACGGCGTCGGCAATCTCTTCGGCAAGCGTGGCCTCGAAGCGTTCGGGGTCCATTTGATAGCCGATAAAGGAAAAGAAGCTTGGCGTCAGTCCACCGACTACTCCTTCAGCCTCAAGCTCCTGCAAACGGTCGATGGGAAATATCACATTCAAATCTTTCAGGGCCCCAGTGGTTGGATACTTGATCTGATGGATTTCCAGGTCGGCGACCTTGGCGGCTGAAGATACTTGGCGAAAAGTGAAATCACCAACGGGATGGACTACGTCGAAAGGTCTGCTGCCTTTTGGTTGGACGCCTGCTGAACTGACAAAAGTCAGCCGCGTCGCCGACAAAGGCTTGACCAGTCTCGCCAGCGGAATAGTGTTGTTCATGGTAATCAACGAACCGGGATATCTCTCGTTGACTGTTTCCCAAAGGGCCGGGCGCAACTGTTTCGTTTCGTCAGAGGGTGCCGTCATGAATCCATTCTCCCGAACGCTTAACGAAATAGAAATGCAGGTGAAAGAAAAGATGCGCGAGGGTCGCCGGCGTTTGGTTGTTCAGAGCAGTGAAGATGAACTCCATATCGGTCGGCGGCACGTCGAGCATTAGCTTCAGTGCTTCGATCCAGGCTTTATCGATCTCCTGTTTCCCGAGTGCATCATTCCCGTCGCCGAGATGGAGACGTACATACTTGATCAACTTCTCGGTATCGTTTTCTACGACCGCTTGCTTTAGATACTGAAGGGACATAGGAGACTCCTGACCATTGAGACGATGCGGCCGGCATTGTACCTCAATCGTCCCGCCTCTTACTCGCAACGCAAACTGTTAGTTTGCGATGAAGCAGTGGCGCCCACCGTTCGCAACTAGGCTGACCTCTTGAACCAGGCCATCTCAAGGCAATGCCGCAAGTGCAACCGCGCTCGATGCAGTATTACCCAGAGGTGGGTCATGCTGATGCTGAGCAGCTCGCAAATCTCCCTGCTGTCGAGGCCATCGACTTCGCGAAGTGCAAAAGCACTGGCTGTACGTTTGGGCAAGTGGGAAAGACAGTCGTTGAAGACGTACCAAAAATCTCGACGCTCGGCTAATTCCGCCGGCGTTGAGTGCCAATCGGTAGGCGCATAGTGAGGATTCCAACTCCCGCTCGCCTGGGCCGCTGTTTTGAACCACTCGCCGGATGGAGTTTCTTCCGACTCTTCGCCGACTGGAAACTCGCGAACCGCGCGCCGAAAGTGATCCGCCAGCTTGTGTTTCAAAATGGCGATTAGCCAGGTTCGTTCCGAGCCGCGTCCTGCAAAATTGCTATATGCGGTTAGCGCCGCGAGCAGAGTCTCCTGAACCACATCCTCGGCGGCGGCCGCGTCACGGAGGCGCAACACGGCGTACTTATGTAGATAGTCGCCATGCAGTGCCAACCAGGCGTTGGCATCGGGCGCCTTGTGTTTATCGTTCATATGGAAGTATGCGCCTAACGGTTTCTTGTAAGGGGAGGGTGAGAACTTCAGCCGGACTTTTTGGTCATGCCGGGCGCCGACATCATTTCGGTCTTTTTCATCATCTGGTGCTTCATCATCATGTGGCGACGATGCTTGCGCATGTTTCTGTGTCGCTTCATCATGCGAGGTCGCTTCATCATCCTGCCGGACTCCATTTGGCCGCTCATCTTGTTGCTGTTCATCATGTTGTCGTTCTGCGCAACGACAGTTAAGGTCGTTGAGACGCAGAGCGCGAGCATTGCCATAACCGGCAATATGGTTGATTTCAATCGGTTCATGTTTGATCTCCCTGGTTTTGATTTCGTTAAGGTGTATGGCTCACCGTGATTGGGCGCGATACCCATCAGAGACGAGACCTGTTTCAAGCCGCAAGTCATCCGCCGAGCTGTAATGAATGACCTGGCCACTCGACTAATACCCAAAAGCGGCTCGTTTATTCCGGGCCGAGGCGAATTTGCGAGGCGGATTCTCGCGCCCAGGCTTTAGCTTGCGTTGCTAGCCCAAACCGCAAACTAAGGTTCGGACTCTGAACTACCGGCCTCAAGCCGGACCAGCGGGAATAAAAGCATCAGGTTTCGGTATTAGTAGGTCAGCGGGCGAGGTGGCCAGCGCTACGGGCAGCATTCGAACTAATGTTCAGGCTTTTCAATAAGAGTAAACACTCCGAGGACTGGGCTTTGTTTGAAAACGAGGCGCTGCCGCACCATGTCGACGTGTATCGAATGGCGATGTGGCTCCTGAAAAATCGCGATGAAGCCGAGGACCTGGTACAGGAAACTTTCGTGGCAGCGCTGCGATCTTTTCATCGTTTTGAAAAGGGAACTAATTGTCGCGCCTGGCTGATCAAGATTATGTATAACGTGCTAAGCAAACGGAGACGAAGCGAAAGCCGGCTACAAATCGTGGCAGACGCTGAGCAGCAGATTGCCGAGACGGTGGAGTTTGCGCCGCCAACGCCGCAGCACATTACCGAACGAGAGGTGCTGGACGCGCTCGAACATCTGCCGCTCCAGTTTCAGGAGGTAGTCGTCCTCGCAGACGTCGAAGACATGACTTACAAAGAAATCGCCGAGGCCTTATCGATTCCGACTGGGACTGTGATGTCGCGTCTGCATCGCGGACGCAGACTGTTGCGGGCGGAACTGGCGGGCTACGCCGGCACCCGCGGGATCGGCGCAACGGAAGAGCGTCCGTCACATCTGCGGCTCGCTCAGGCAGAAGAAGGAGGGAAATCAAATGCAGTGTCATGATTTCCGTGAAATTGCTGACTCGTATCTCAGCGACGAGCTGCTGGTCGAAACTAACCACGATGTGATGAGGCATCTTGAGTCGTGTGCGGGCTGTCGTGGGGAACTGGCAGCGCGGCGCAATCTGCGGGCCCAATTGCGCACTGGCTTTCAGCAAGCTTCAGAGTTAACGATGCGTGACGACTTCCCCCAAATTCTACAGACCGAGTTGCTCAACGCGGTGCGACGGCATTCACGCTCCCTGGTTGCAAGGCGAATCGCTTATGGGGCCATTGCCGCGTCACTTGTGTTTGCCGTCGCTCTCGGGTTCAGAGCAGCGCTCCAAAGCCCGTTCATACAGAATGTCAGAAATCCGGTTTCGGCGAGTTTGCTCGATGCGAACCTGATTGAAAATGCTGTTGGTGATCACCAGAATTGCGCGATAGTGCAGCGATTGGCGGAGAAGCCGATCAATCTTGAAGAGGCGGGACGCACGTATGATCCGGTGTACATCGATCTTGCCAAAGTGGTTATGTCGGGCGGCGTGATACCCGCGGGAATGGAACTCGTTGACGCGCACTCATGTGTTTTCAATGGGCAACGCTTTGCTCACGTCGTGCTCCGGTATCACGGGGAAATAGTTTCACTGCTAATTACCAGGAGTGGCTCTGCGAATCCAAATGTCTCCAATGTTTCTCAGGGAGAGCCGCTAATCGTCAGCGCCCAAGCAAACGGACAATCGGCGGCACACTTTCAAACGGGTCGTCATGCCGTTTTCGTTGTCTCGGCCCTTGGCGATTCCGAAAACATCGCTATCGCCCGAGCGATCGCGGCGGCAGTTTCAAAACATATTCAGCGGGCTGAAATCGCCGGTTAAATTCGGCTGAAAGGCGAACAGCACCCGCAGAATTCATCAGTAGAGGAAGGTAATTCATGCACAGGCAAAACTTTATCGCAGTCGCACTTCTCATCTTCGCATCTTTCGTAGTGGTGACAGTTGGTTATGCCAAAGGGTGGGGACCGCTCGGTGTGATTAATGCGGGAGTGGCGCGGGTGACGAGCGGCGGAAGCAAGATTGTATCAGCGGATACGGTGGTTCCCGCGAGTGAAGCCAAGGCGCCTGAATTTGCGCCGGGCAAGTGGATCAATTCAGACGCAAAGACGCTTCAAAGTCTTCGTGGTCGTGTCGTCCTGATCGAATTCTGGACCTTTGGTTGTTACAACTGCCGGAACACCTTGCCCTACATCAAACGTTGGCAAGAAAAGTATGGCGCCGCTGGCCTGACTGTCGTAGGCGTTCATTCGCCCGAACTAGCAGAAGAGCGAAACATCGACAACGTGCGACGCGAAGTTGCCTCGCTGGGCATTCATTATCCGGTCGTTACTGACAACGATTACCAAACGTGGAATGCTTACAAAGTCGAAGCCTGGCCAACTATTTTCGTAGTGGACAAAGAGGGCTGGGTGCGCCGGATGCACGTCGGGGAAGGCGAGTATGAAGAGACGGAACGGATTATTCAAAAGCTGCTGTCTGAGGATAAAAAAGGCAACAACTGAATCCGGGTACTTCTCTGTGACTTCCTTGCGCTCTCGGTGGTGAGCATTTGCTTACGTATATTTACCATGGAGACACAGAGCGCACGGAGTTTTCACTGAGAAGAAAATGAAATTGCCGAAAGAGTTCTGGAAGAGACCTACGCGCCGCGCCTCGTTCAAGTTGCTTAAGCGACCGCCACACTTCAGATCACGTTCGCCCACCTACCGTGTGCCGCAGCCCGGCAGGCGAAAGGCGCCGATGCGGCTTGAGTAATTCGCTTCACCTTTCTTGATGTAGTCACCGACGTACCAGATTGTGCAATCATCGCTCGGATCCATCGCAGTCTGAGTGTAGTCTTCCCAGCGCATCACGCTCTGCACGCCTTCACCTTCGACCAACACCGTCTCGGTTAGCGTTAACTCGCCCAGAGGATCGTTGGCCAGCCGCGCGGCAAACCTTTGTCCGGGAAATTTCGGTGTGCCCCCGAATGAATAGCCGATGCCGATGTTGCCCTTACGGTCGATGGCCGGGCTCGCCATCCAGCGATAAGAATTATCAGGTGCATAGGTGCCCTGTTGATAGAGCGTCGGCTCGCGGCTCTTGTCCAGCCGGAACTCATACCAGCGCACTCCACCGCCTCCCGCCGTGGTGTTAACTGAATGTACCGCGACGATCGACTCGTGGCCGTTGACCTTCCGATAGACCAGACGCGCCATGATCTTGTCACCCTGTGAATCGAGCCGCGTGTCCGTTCCCGGCTGCGGCACACAGTTAGTAAGCTGCCCTCCGCAAAGGTATTGATAAGGCGCAACGGCGATTTTCGTTGGACCGCTAAGCCTGGTGTTCGCGGGATTCTGCCAGTCAACATGAAACTTCCACACCAGAATTACGTCGTCTTCGAGGACACCCTTCAGTTGTGCGCCGCCGGCCGCCATCATAATGTTTGGCGCCCCGCGCGGCGGCAATCCTTTGCCATCAAGATCAGCGTTGTTCAGGAAATTAACTCCGTCGATGACAAAGCATTGCTCGGTTGCCGGCAGGCCTTTGAGCATCTTGTTGCGTTCAACCGCGCACGCGTGTTTCTGAATCAGGTCATCGCTGGTACTTGTTGGCAGATACCAACCATCAGGCCAGACCGCGGGTCGCGGATAATCCGGGAAGAAAGGACGCAGAAACTCATAGCGATAGTAGCCACCCAACGGATCTGAGGTGACACTGACGGCATAGCACATCGAATAGGGACCTTGACCCGCCGTCGCTGGAGTTGCTCGATTTGGATTTGTTGGATTGGGTTGCGCGGGCGGCACAAGTTGGAATTGGGATCCCGGCTGACCTGGTCGACCGGCTGGACTGCTCTGTGCAGGTTGCCCGTCGATTCCCGGTTGCGGTTGATCGGGTCGCACCGGACCACGACCGAAGATCGGCATCACGATCAACCAGCGTTCGGCCAACTGATCGTAGCGCACCACGGCGTCCCCGTTATTCCGACTCTCGCATTGCCCGCCAAATCCGGCGAACACTGCGTTGGTCATTACAGGTCCATACAAGACTTTTCCGGTCTCTTTGAAGCGCTGGCCCTTCTTCGTAAGGATCGCGACCCGCGTGTTTACTATTTGGAACACGTGGTCCCGGCCGACCGCCAGGCTGTTGTCAGAAGGGTTGCGAACGTTGGCCTTGCCCTGCGGTCCATTGAATCCAACGCCGAGCCCATCGAAGCTCGCGACAATTTGTGCGGGCGCGCGCGTCCCCTGCGACCGTTGCTCAATTGCCGCGCCCGCAGCCGGTATCGGCTTTGGAGTTGACGTTGTTGCAGTAGCACTGCTTGCGGTCGGTGAGCGCGGTTCCTCTGTCTCAACGATGTTCGTCGCCGGAGGCTCGGTAGTTCCGAGTTGAGCGAGAGGCAACGAGCGGTCGCTTCTGAAGGACTGATGGACGATAATTCTGGCCTGCTGAGAGGCTATTGATTCTGCAGATCGTCCGAACTCTGAAATGTTTGCGCGGCGCGGCACTTTGCTGGCTTGGCCCGTCGTTCCGATGAACTGGTAAACCGCCATGGAACCGGTGATTACCGCGAGGCTGAATGGTGTTACCAGAATTCTTAGCACGCGCTGATTGGGGATCATGAATCATTCCTTAACGTCAGGGCGATACAGTTATGACTTCTTGACGTCGACATAATAGAGTTCCGTTGCCACCTCGAAACCGTCTTTCTTAAGCGGCGACTTCAGCGACTTCCACTCCGTCGTCGGTTGGATGAGAGTCCAGCGGTCTTTCGCAAAGTCGCTGACGAACTCCCTGGCCGGATCGACACGAATGTCGAGATCGTACCAGAGCAAATCATTGTTAGCCCGATAGCGGCCATACTCGCCACGCAGGATGTCGGCGTGCGTTGGCGGTTTGGGATTCGTCGTTTGCGGCGCTTGTACGAACACTGACGACGTCAATGCACAGCTCAGGAGAATGGAGATTGATAAGATGCGACAGTTATTGAGGATGAGTTTGACCATTAGCTATCGGAGGACTACTAGAGCCTCTTTCCAAGGCTGAAAATATACGCAATCGAGGGCCGAAGAGAAAGCAAAAGCCGAGGGAGTGAATGCGATGAGTCGATCCTGCTGTGTCGGTGGTATCATGATTCAAATTCGTTAAATTCCGCCAGTCAGGGTAATTTCTATGCGGCGGCGCAAACTCCGTCCCCCGAAGAAAACAGGCTTGCGAACCCGTGGGCGCTCGTGCCTTAAGCGAGTTCGTTTTTCCCTGTTCAATTTCAGCGAAATGCAAAGAAGGGAAACGATTCCATGTCGCGATTAACTCTGATTCTGGGCGTCTTAATCTCTGCGCTTCTATTTGGCGCCTGCGTCTCCGGCACGCAACAAGGCAACAACGGCGGCCCCAGGAAAAGGAAGGGACCTAACGAGCCGATTAAGATCGGCTTTTCAATGGACACTTTGAAAGAGGAGCGCTGGCAAAAGGATAAAGATCTGGTCGAAAAGCGCGCCAAGGAAATTGGCGCCGAGCTAAACGTGCAAGTTGCGAATGGCAGCGACAGCGAGCAGATCAAACAGGCTGAAAACATGCTGACGCAGGGCGTCGACGTGCTGATCGTCGCACCGCATAACGGCGAGATCGCGGCTTCGATTGTTGAGGCCGCACACAAACAAGGCGTGCCGGTGATTTCTTACGATCGCCTGATAAAAAATTCCGATGTTGACCTTTATATCTCCCACCAGGTTGTCAAGATGGGTGAGATGCAGGCGAAGTATTTGCTCGAGCATGTAAACAAGAAACCGGCAAACTTCGTCGTCGTCGGCGGTTCCCCAACTGATAACAACGCTCTGCTGTTACATCAGGGGCAGATGAATGTGCTTAAACCTGCGGAAGCGCGCGGCGACATAAAAATAGTAGCTGATGAGTACGCGAAAGAGTGGCAGGCGAGCGCCGCACTCAACATCGTCGAAAACGCATTGACGCAGGCAAACAATCAAGTCGATGCGGTAGTGGCTTCAAACGACGGCACGGCGCGGGGAGCGATCCAGGCACTCGAAGGGCAGCACCTCGCAGGAAAGGTTTTGGTTTCCGGTCAGGATGCCGACCTCGCTTCGTTAAAGCTCATTGTCGATGGCAAGCAAACGATGACGATCTACAAATCCATTCAGCCGCTTGCGTATGGAGCTGTTGATGCGGCAGTAAAGTTGGCGCGCGGCGAAAGCGTAGCTACCACCGAGACTATCGACAATGGACTTAAGAAAGTGCCGGCGATACTTCTCGAACCAGTAGCCGTCGACCGGACCAACCTTCTGAGTACGATTGTCAAAGATGGGTATCACACGCTCGCGGAGATTTGTGCGGGCCTGCCGCCGGAGAAATGCCCGAAGGAGTGAGTCCTGGTGTCCAGGAGTCTGGGGTCTCGAGTCGGGAGGATCTGATTGCCAACGTTCAAGAGCTTTGAGGAAATTCATGCATGGCAGAAAGCTCGGGAAGCTACCCGCCTGGTTTATGAAGTCACAAGAAATAGGCCATTTGCAAGCGATTATGGTTTAAGCAATCAGCTTCAACGAGCCAGCGTATCTGTAATGGCGAACATTGCTGAGGGCTTTGGACGACATTCTGACAAGGAGTTTGCGAATTTTCTAAATATGGCGCATGGCTCGGCATCAGAAGCGCAGTAGCACTCATATATTGCACTGGATTTAGGCTATATCGATCAAGAAACCTTCGCCAGGCTCTACGCATTGCTTGATGAAGCTTCCCGAATGACTTTGAGGCTAGCCCAACATTTGCGCGCATCCAAGCTATGACGACACTCCAGACTCCAGACTCGGAACTCCAGACTGCTTTTCTGGAGATGCGCAACATCACGAAAACCTTCCCGGGTGTTCGTGCGCTTGATGGCGTCAGTCTGGATCTGCAAAAGGGCGAGGTGCACGCGTTAGTCGGTGAGAACGGCGCGGGTAAGTCGACCCTGATGAAGATCCTCGGCGGTGTGTATCCGCACCCGCAATACGGCGGCGAAGTCTTCATCGAAGGCAAGCTGCAACAGTTTGGCGGCGTTCGCGATGCTGAGAAAGCAGGCATCGCAGTCATCTACCAGGAGCTGTCACTCGTCAGAGACATGACAGTCGGTGAAAACATTTTTCTCGGACGCGAGCCGCGCAAGTTTGGCGTGATTCGATGGGAAGAACTCTATCGCGGCGCCAACGAGTTGCTTGAAGATCTCCATCTATCGATCGACCCTCGTACACTCATCCGCAATCTTGGCATCGGTCAGCAGCAGTTGGTGGAAATAGCGAAGGCCCTGTCTCACAATGCCCGGATCCTCGTGCTCGACGAACCGACCGCGGCCTTAAACGACGGTGAGGTAGAGACGCTGTTTGTCATTCTAAACAAGCTGCGCGCTCGCGGCGTCGGCATGATCTACATCTCGCATAAACTGAATGAAGTGTTCCGGATCAGTGACCGCATCACCGTTCTGCGCGACGGCAAGACAGTCGGGACAAATTCCAGCAGCGCATGGACTGAGCCGCAAATTATCGCGCGCATGGTGGGGCGTGAGGTTGGCGACATTTTTCCGGTTATCGATCATGTTCAGGGAGACATCATCTTTGAAGTTGCAAATCTTTCGGTGACCGATCCCGCTGTCGCTGGCAGGAAGTTGGTCGACAACGTCAGTTTCGCAGTGAGACGTGGAGAGGTGTTGGGGATCGCAGGTTTGATGGGCGCCGGCCGGAGCGACTTACTAATGGCAATTTTCGGAGCGCATGCTGGTCGCGTTACTGGTGAAATCAAGCTCGCGGGGCAGCGAATTCAAATTACCAGCCCGGCTGACGCAATCAAGCACGGTCTCGGTTTTGTTACGGAAGATCGAAAGCGCTTTGGTCTGGTATTGGACCAGACGATTCTCAACAACATGACGCTGGCTGGGCTGCGAAAAATCTCGGGACGCTTTCTTACGAGCATCGACGCGGAGTCGGCAGCGGGCGAGCGATCGATGAAGGACCTGCGCGTCAAAGCCAACTCGGTGTTTACGATTGCCGGTACCTTATCTGGAGGGAACCAGCAGAAGGTCGTCCTGGCGAAATGGCTGTTGACGAATCCGCGCGTGTTATTTCTCGACGAACCAACTCGCGGGATTGATGTTGGCGCCAAGCAGGAAATCTATGCGCAAATCAACAGGCTCGCGAAAAGTGGACTTGCCATTGTCTTGGTCTCTTCGGAATTGCCCGAGGTACTGGGAATGTCGGACCGCGTACTCATCTTGCATGAAGGAAAAGTTACGGGTGAATTTAACCGACTTGACGCCACGCCGGAGAAGGTGATGGCGTGCGCCACCGGACGCGCGCAACGTGCGGCTTGAGATAGAGGTGCAGAGGTGTCTATGACGAATGCAAATAAGCCGAGCACTAAAAGGCCAGCGTTAAGCCCCGATCCGGGGCTCGCGCCTGATGTTGACGCCATCACGCCAGTCACAACCATCGGAAAATTCAAGATTCCGACGGATCTCCTCCGGGCCTACACGATGGTGTTTGCCCTAATCGCTATCTGGATCTTTTTCCACTTCTCAACCAATCACATTTTCCTGGAGCCGCGAAATTTTTCAAACTTGATGCGGCAAACGTCGGTCACTGGAGTGTTGGCGGTGGGCATGCTGATGGTGATCATCACCGCACAAATTGATCTCTCCATCGGTTCCATCGTCGGTCTTGCAGGTGGCATTGCCGCGATGGCGCAAGGCTGGTGGGGATTTGGTCTCGCTCCTTCTTTGGCTGCTGGTATCGCCGTTGCGATTGTCATCGGCGCCGTGCAAGGTTCTTTAACGGCTTACCTGAACATCCCGGCGTTCATCGTTACCTTGGGTGGTCTGCTTGCGTGGCGCGGTGTAATCCTCGGGCTGAGCCGTGGAGAAACAATTCCACTACGGCTGCAGACTTTCAAGTCAATTGGACAGAATTATGTTGATCCACGTGCCGGTTGGATACTGGCAGCCCTCAGCGTAGCCGCAGTCGTCTGGTTGACCATCGCTCGCAATCGCGCTCGGCGCCGACACCGCCTCGAAGTTCCACCAATTGCCTCGACTATCCTGCGTATCGCGCTGCCTTCCGCGGTCATTCTTTGGTTTATCTACACGATGAACACTTACGAAGGTGTTCCCATCCCCGTAATCGTCTTGATCGCGATTGCTTTGGCCGGAGCATTCCTGACTCAGAACACGACTTTCGGTCGTTACCTTTATGCCATCGGCGGTAACCCTGATGCAGCGCGCCTTTCCGGCATCAACATACGAAAGCATATTCTCGCAGTGTTCTGCATTATGGGAGCGCTCGCCGGGGTTGCTTCGATCATTTACACGGCCCGTGTCGGAAGTGCATCTCCCGATGCCGGACAATTACTGGAGCTTGACGCGATCGCAGCTTGCGTAATCGGTGGCACCAGCTTAATGGGCGGGCGGGGCACGGTCTTCGGCGCGATTCTGGGTGCACTGATCATGGCGAGTCTGGACAACGGTATGTCGTTGATGAGGGTCGAGCCTTACTCGCAAATGATTATCAAAGGCGCCATCCTGGTTGCTGCGGTTGGTCTTGACATGGCCGGGCGCAAACGCGGCTGACCTTTAAGGACTAAACTCTGGAGCAGGTAAGCAGTTTTTATTTCGAAAAGGAAGCAAACGGCTCATGACTGTTACTGCAACGGGAACGTTTTCAGTGAAGATGACTGCGCAACCAGCCGATGACGCTGGCGGCGGGACCGTGGTCGGCAGATTCTCGTTAGACAAAGAGTTTCAAGGCGATCTCGAAGGCACCAGCAAAGGTGAAATGTTAGCGATCAGCACTTTGGTTCCGGGCTCGGCTGGCTACGTTGCGATTGAGCGCGTCACGGGAACGCTGAACGGACGAACCGGTACATTTGCGCTGCAACACACTGGCAGCATGACCCGTGGCACCGCTCAGCTCAGCGTTACTGTCGTGCCCGACTCTGGCACTGGTGAACTCGAAGGCCTCTCAGGGAAGTTGGACATCAAGGTGGAAGAGGGAAACCACCTCTACGAGTTTGAGTATACTCTGGCTGAAATCACTTAGATCCAACCAGCATTAGCCTTCATCGACCCTACAATAAGAAGTCGAGCTTCGCGCCAGGTTCCAGTTCGACTGGATCGCGGCCGCGACGAAAGATGCGTGCCTTTGTTCTCCCTTTCAACATATGTACGCCTCGCTCGACGCGAATCATGCAGCCTTCCCTTAGTCCTACCACCGGCGTGTCGTTGTCTTCCAAAAACTGGATCAGCCGCTCTTCGCGCGTTTCACCCATGTGCGTAGAGTTGGGATCGGGATCCAGGTAGTGAGCGTTGATCTGAAAACTTACCAAGGCGAGCGAATTGAAGGATGGAGGTTGCACAATTGGCATATCGTTGGTGGTCTTGATTGTAGGCGCTGACACTACGGCGCCGGCACTTGAACCGCTGTAAGGCATCCCTTCTTCGACGCGTCTGCGTATTGGCAGCAATAGATCGGCCTGATACAGACGATTCAGAAGCCTGAAGGTATTTCCGCCTCCAATGAAAACCGCCTCTGCGTTGGCTACGGCACGCTGAGCGTCGCGGGCGTCATGAACAGAATCCAGCTCATAGCCCATCGCCGCAAATCGTTTTCTGGCTTGCGCCGCATAGGCGTCCTGATCGTGCAACGCAAACGGCACAAAAAGGACGCGCTTGATTGCGCCCAGGAAATCTCGAAACTCTTTTTCGGCATGGTCGAGATAGCCACTGCCATGAAGAGTTGAATTACTGATTAACAGTAGCCGCTTTTCCCCAGTCTGTTCCTGCGACATTTTCACTCCTTTGTAACAAATTTCCGGGCAGCCCCATGATAACGGCTCCGCCTCTTCAGGAAGAACTCTAATGACTGCCGCGGCAGCACATCGTTTGGCGTTATCACCGTTGGCTACCCCAAAAGGGAACTGAAGAAGTTGATCGCATACCGTATCGTTGGCCTCTGGCTACGATTCAAGTTTCTGTCCGCCTCTTCTTAACTAAGTTTCTTTGCGAAACCGCGCAATTTTCTACGCAAAAGACGAAAAGGCCAGCGTGGCATGGTCGTTGCCAATAGAGCGCCCGGAGGAACGAAATGAAAAAACTAATCGCAACCTTTGTCACACTGATCGTTCTTAGCATGGCCGCTTTGCCCGTCGCCGCGCAGACGCGAAATCGGTGCCCAAATAGATCGACCTCCAATGGTCGCGTCGACAGCAGGTACGATTCCTATAACAATGGCCAGTATCGCGATGCTGTTTATCGTAACGACACCTATCGTAATGACGTTTACAACAACAACGATAACTATCGCTACGGCCAGAACCGTTCCGTCTGGGATAAGCACCGCGACAAGATCACTGCTGCGGGCGGTGCACTTGGTGGCGCAGTACTCGGCGGCCTGATCGGTGGCAAGAAAGGCGCCCTGATTGGCGCGATTACAGGCGGGGCCGGAGCTGCCGTCTACACATACAAGATTCGCAACAAGAATCGCAGGTTCTAAAAGGTTCTTGATTGCGTACAGCCTGGTCGTTGGTTGAAAAATCGATGACCTTGTTAGAGGCCCGGATGCGAAGGGGAGAGCGCATCCGGGCTTCAACAGTTTTCGGAAGCCGTTCGTCCAGCCCCACAATAAGACAGAACCGGGAGCGGTAGCGACCGGGTCAGCCTAACCCTAAGCTCGTGTGAAGGGGACCTGGGACCCGGTCGCTATTGCTTCCCGGTTCCGTGTTTGTGAGTTCAATATGAGCAATACTCGTTGATGCCAAACGACCATGCTAGTTCCACTCCTTTTTGGACAAAATCACCGCCCTTCGCTTAAGGTATTGCTTCGTTCTTGAACTGACGATCCGGGCTGTTCCGAAGCGTCTCCGGTTCTGTTTTTCCGCTCCCATCAATGACCAAACATCCGCGAGCTAAAAGGTTTTTCGCAAAACTTCTGCTGATTCTGATTGGCTTCGCGCTCGGAGGCGTGATAGCGGAGATTGCTCTGCGCATCGCCGGCTACTCGTATCCGGAGTTTTATCAGCGAGATGAAGTTCGTGGTGTTTCGCTACTCCCGGGTGCGGAGGGCTGGTATCGAAAAGAGGGCGAGTCGTACGTAAGGATCAACAGCGACGGCTTGCGCGATCGGGAACACGCGATAGCAAAACCGGAAGGTACTTTTAGAATCGCGGTCGTTGGTGATTCTTACTGTGAGGCCTTCTCAGTTTCTACGGAAGAGGCTTTCTGGTCAGTGATGGCCGGCAAACTCGAGGGCTGTAGCGCTTACCCCGGCAAGAAAGTCGAAGTTATCAACTTTGGGGTTTCCGGTTACGGAACCGCGCAGGAACTGCTCACTTTGCGGGAGAAGGTTTGGAAGTATTCGCCGGATCTGGTGCTGTTAGCCGTCACTACAAACAACGACATTACGGACAATTCGCGCGTTCTAAAAAAGACTGATGATGTCCCTTACTTTGTTTTCCGTGGCTCGCAATTAGTCCTTGATGATTCTTTCAAAAACTCACGGGGATTCCGCTTTAGTAACTCATTCATCAGCCGGTCGGGCACCTGGTTGCGAACGCACTCGCGATTGATCCAGGCAACGACGCAGGGTCACCACGCTGTAAAGGTTCTACTTGCTTCCTGGCGTGCGAATAGACCTACGGACGCCAAACCGCAGCCTCCAGTAGCTGCCGGCGAGACAGGAAAAGCGCCGGAGAAGTCTGACTTATTTGCACGTGCTGAGGAACTCGGCGCCGACAACCTAATCTATCTTGAACCAAACAACCCGGTATGGAATGATGCGTGGCGCGTGACTGAAGGGCTGATCGTCCAGATGCGCGATGAGGTCTCGAGAGGCGGTGCGAAGTTTGTCGTGGTAACTCTGAGCAACCCTCCGCAGGTGTTGCCCGATGCCCGGTGGCGAGAGGGCTTCGAGAATCGCTTCGGGATAAGCGATCTGTTTTATCCAGATAACCGGATCAAAGCACTTGGCGCTCGCGAGTCGATTCCCGTTATTACCCTGGCTCCGCAGTTGCAGCGGTTTGCTGATCAGAACCAGCTATTCCTTCACGGATTTGGCAAAAACATTGGTAACGGCCACTGGAACGCGACCGGCAACCGCGCGGCGGGCGAACTAATTGCGAAAGAAATCTGCGACGGTGGGCTTCTGAAATAGCGCGGTTGGCATAGTTCTGCTAGAAGAGTTCTGTTAGAAATTACGAATCAACTGTTTCGGAGACCGGAATGCACTATTACGACAACGTACTGGGACTAATTGGCCATACTCCACTGGTGAAACTCCACCGGATGGCGCGCGACACCAAAGCCACAATGTTGGCAAAAATGGAAAACCTGAACCCCGGTTTTTCGGTCAAGGACCGCATAGGCATTTCGATGATCGAAGCCGCCGAACGCGAAGGCAAGCTGAAGCCAGGCGGGACAATCGTAGAAGCAACTTCGGGTAACACGGGAATTGGGCTGGCACTCGCCGCCGCCGTCAGGGGTTACAAATGCATCTTCGTAATGACTGATAAAGCGTCGGTAGAGAAGTCGCGGTACCTGAAAGCTCTGGGCGCCGACGTCGTGATTACCCCAGTGTCTGCCAAACCCGGAACTCCGGATCATTACGTGTCCACCGCGCAAAGGATTGCCAACGAGACGCCAAATTCATTTTATCCCGATCAGTACTCACATCCGGCTAATCCCGAAGCCCACTACCGCACCACGGGCCCGGAGATCTGGGAGCAGACGGAAGGCAGGATCACACACTTCGTCGCCGGCATCGGAACTGGTGGCACGATCTCAGGAACCGGTAGATTCCTTAAGGAACAAAACCCGAACATTAGAATCGTAGGCGCAGATCCCTATGGCTCGATATTCAAGACTTACAAAGATACGGGCAAGATAGTGGAGACAACACCGTATCTGGTCGAAGGTATCGGACAGGAAGTCGTACCTCCCAACGTGCACATGCAGTACGTGGACGAAGTAATCAATGTCACGGATGGTGAGTCGTTTGAGATGTCGCGGCAGTTAGGTCGCACCGAAGGAATCTTTTGCGGCGGTTCAAGCGGAACAAACCTGGCCGCCGCGCTGCGGGTGGCCCGCGATTTGGATGAAAGCGCCGTCGTCGTGTTCATAATTTGCGACACCGGCGAACACTATCTGACAAAACATCATTCTGATGAGTGGTTGAAGTCGAAGCGTCTGCTGGAGCCGCAGAGGATGACTGCCGGATTGATCAGCGGAACGAAAGCCGTAAACGCGCCCCAATCTTTAGTGTCCGTGGCGCCGCCCGACAAGCTCGGTGAAGCACTGACAAAGATGAACGACCTGGGAGTGACTCAGATCCCGGTGCTGGAAGAAGGTCGACCGGTGGGCTCGCTGCGGGAAAATCGTGTGCTGGCGAAAGTGGTGCGGAATCGTCACCTACTTGAATCCCCGGTGAGCGAGGTGATGGAAGAAAGTTTTCCAACGGTCGATGTAGATGCGAGCGCTCAGGAAGTGACTCATCAGCTACAAGGAAGTCCGGCGGTACTAGTTGAAGAGTATGGCCGTATCATCGGGATCATCACGCGGCATGACGTGCTGGATTTAAAGTTGGGTAATACCGGATCGCTGGTCTAATGATGAATACATTCCTGTCCGTCCGCTGTTGTGTGAGGGACAGGCAGGAATGCCTGTCCTGTTTATGGACCAAATCTTTGTTTGTATTCACCGGAAACAATAAATGCCTTGACCATCTCCGCGTTAACGAAGTTCCCATTAAACTGATTCAACTTGCTCAGCCAGAAGTCATACCCGGTGTGGTCTGAATCCGGCGCATCGTTCGGATTCCTGCGCAGATAACCAAAGAACTGCATCAACACAAACGCCCGGTTCGTTTCACTGTTTACCAGGTCACTATCCTCGGCCACCGCACGCAACACCTGACCGCGCGTCTTCGCTCCTGACGTCAGATCCGCCACCAGCTGATTGCGCTCAGCGGTTGTCAACGCATTACCGGAGTTCGTATTCAACGTGTCCACAAACGTGGCCGCACTCATCCCCGCCGGATAGGCCGTCGTAAACCGGGTGCGCTGCACAAAGCTGCTCGCGAATGCTTGCTTGTTGCTCTCCAACAACTGGTCTGCGCCTGGCTGTCCAATTACCACTCCGCGTCCGATCTCCTGCGTGTCCGGCAAAAATTCGTTGAACCTCACTATCGGCACCGGCAACTGATGCACGCCACCGAAGGTTGACGTTCCGCTCGCGTTGCCGTAGGCGACTTTGTACATGCGTTCCACCAGATATCCAGTCCCCTGAAACTCTATTGAAAGATAGAATGCCGCCGACACATTGATCCGCCTGATGTCAGTGCACGCTTGATCAGCGCCGCATGAAGTTATCTGATTAGTCCAGAACGACAGCCCGGAGGGATCCGGCTCCCGTGTAAAAAAGTCGATGTAGTGTAGTCGCACAAAGAAAGCGGCGTTGTTGATTGGGTTCGTTCCCGTCGTCGTCTCGTTGTCGGTGATGGTGATTGTGGCCGCGCTCGGCGAATCCAAAGTTGCTCCCGTTGGGTTGCTGAGCGTCATGGTAAAACCCTCGCTGCCTTCCCCGTAAACGTCATCAATGATCGGGATCATGATTATCTTGGACGTTTCGCCGGCGGCGAAGCGCAACGTGCCTGCGGTCGTCTCATAATCACAGCGCGACGAAGCCTTGCCGCTGTTGAGCACGCTGCAGTTGTTCGCGCCGGCACTATCGCTCGTCGCGTAGTTGATGGTGGATGCGGCCGAAGTATCACCAGCGCGTTGCACCGTTACGCCCATGCTTCCGACACTCTCGCCCGCGTTGTAACTTGAAGCACTAAGTTTCACCGTCGGTAGTATTGAGTTCACCGGCAGGCAGGAGGAAAACTCTGAAGTGTTTCCCTGCGCGTCGGTAGCGGTGGTATTGATGATTCCGTTATTTATTCCGACCGGAAAATCAAAAGGAAAGTTGAAGGATGCATTGCCGTTGTTATCGGTGGCGACACCAGGAATCTTACCCATAGCCAACGGTCTACTCGTCGCTTGATTCGTCGTGCATTGTGGATCGCTGCTGAAATACCAATGCAGCGTAAACGTGGAGTTTGGCGTACTGTTCAAGGTGCCGTTAACGGTTACTGTAACTTCCGGCGCGTCAGGTTTTTTTCTCTCAGGTAGTTCTCCCCGTCCCACGTTCCCTTTTCTTGAGGTTGAGGGTTCGATTGCCGGTGCCGTCGCGAAAGAAGTTAGTACCGGAAAGTTTTGTTGAAAGTTTGCACCGACATCAGGGTCGAGGGGATCGTTCGGCGTAATGCCCGCATTGCCAAGATCAATGCCCAGCAGGGCGTTGGCAAAGACGGAGTTATTATCAATGAAGATGCGCACGCCGGGATTGCTGTTCTGTGGAATGAAAACACCGTTGCGGCCGTTGCAGGTAATCAGGTTGTCGGAGATCGTGTTAATTGCGGAGTCTGCATCCACGAAGACACCATCAAGAGTATTGCCGATGCAGTTGTTGCCACTCACGTCAGTGCCAATGTAGTTATTCTGTACCGTGATGCCGGTGCCGCCTGATCCAGGCGCGGTGGGATCGTTGAGCTTAATACCGATAGCCACTCCATTCCCGCCATTACCCGAAATGATATTCCGCATGGCAGGGGTGGGGCCGCCTACAATGTTGACCGGGTTGCCCGTTTGGATGGTGAGCTGAACCCCGTCAGTACCGTTCCCAAGTCTCCTGGTGCCGGTCACATCCGTCCCTATGAAATTACCCTGCACCACATTGTTCGAAGCGCCGACCGGAGGTGAGCCAGGCCCGCCCGTGCCGCCGTAAATTCTCACGCCAGCATCCAGGTTGCCCGAGATCACGTTGCGGGCGGCGGCAGTCGTGCCTCCTATCGTGTTTCTGTCCGAAAACTTGATGAAGACGCCGCGCAGCCTGTTAGGGATCGCAAGCGAGCCGGTGACGTCAGTGCCGATAAGATTCCCGAGAACCTGATTATCGGTGCTAGCTCCAATAGTTACCCCCGTGCTTGTATTCCCTGAAATGAGATTCATCGCACCGGCCGCGGTACCACCTACCGTATTGCCGTTGCTACCGGAAAGAACGCCCACCCCATCGCCTCCGTTGGGGAGAGCCCCTGTACCATTCACGTTTGTGCCAATAAAGTTACCCTGAATCAGATTTCCGGTTGCGGTGCTGCCAATGAACGGGTTGACAAAAAATCCGTAAGATCGATTGCCCGATATGAGATTGCGGGCACTACTAAGCGTACCTCCGACAGTATTGTTGGACGAGTCGACCAAGCCCACTCCTCTGTCGTTTGGGAGTGCGATCGTGCCGGTCACATTTGTGCCAATGTAATTGCCCTGCACCAGAATTCCGGTGGAGTTGTCGCCAACAGCTATCCCTGTGCTCCAACCGCCGAAAACGTTGCGTGTCTGGGCTGTAGTGCCGCCAATCGTACTGTTGGTGGTGCGGCCCATGTTGAGCCCGGCCCCGCCATTAGTCAGCGCAGTCTGCCCAGTGGAGTCGGTGCCGATGAAATTCCCTTGAATAAGAACCCCGGAAGTACCAGTCCCACCGATGAAAAGGGCCGCGTCGGAAAAGCCCGAAATCACATTCCGCGCGGCAGTCGTTGTGCCGCCGATTAGGATGTTACTGGTGCTGTTATTCATTAGGATGCCGAATTGTCCATTAGTGAGGGCTGCATTTCCGGCGACATTAACACCCAGATAGTTTCCTTCAACTACTTGCCCGCTAATTAGGCCCGTGATTGCGGCGCCATTAAAGCGGTTGATAACGAGTCCACGGATGAGACAGTTATTAGAATTGATAAACAG
>JANLYH010000201.1:0-2012 GCA_031365545.1 Pyrinomonadaceae bacterium
CAGGTGGCGGTGCAGTATGGCGTTTCGAGAAACTCACAATCAGCTCTGGCAAAAGCAATAGCAGTCCAGTACGGCTCCTCAGGAGATTCACAATCAGCTCTGGCGGCTCCAGTTGCTGTCCAACACGGTGATGCGGCGAATTCCGGCGCGGCCCTAAGCCGGAGCGTTTCCGTGCAGCGCGCAATCTCTGAACAAACGACTGCACTCAGCGATCCGGTCTCGGTGCAATTCGAGAATAGTCCATTCCAATACTTTCCGCTAAACGCGGTTTCAGCTACGCCTGGTCCATACATTCAAAGCCTGACGCCCGGCAATATCACCCGGGGAACAACCGTTACCCTTACGGTCAACGGAGTCGGCTTAACTGGCACCACCGCACTGAGGTTCATAACCGCCAGTGGTACGACCGATACCACCATTACCGTCTCAAACATCATTGTCAGCGGAGACGGTTCTTCGCTCACGGCGACTGTGACCGTCGCTGCGGGCGCGGCGGTTGGCAGTCGCACCGTCTTCACCTCCACTCCAAACGGAGATTCGATAACCGTGAATCTGGGAGTCAACATTATAAACGTGCAATGAGAGAAGCAACCAACAAGAGCGAAGGTTGAACGGCGGCAGGTTCCCCGCTCATTCGACTAGCGCTCAAAACACTCATGAAGGAGAAAAACGATGTTCGCAAATCATGGTGATGCCCTCCGGCAACATCTCTTAATCAGCAAACGGTGGTTTGCTCTGGTTGCCATGGCGCTGGCTCTGTTCTGCGCCGCGGCAACTGCGCAAGCTCAGAACACTTTTAGCAGCGGCTCGACCGGCGCTGACGGCGCATTCGCGCCAGCCACATCACAAATTATTGCTGTTCCGAATAGCGGCACTTTCAATTACACGACCGTCAACATTCCGGCCAACGTGAACATCACCTTCAGCCGCGGCACGAACAACAAGCCGCTGACCATTCTCGCCAGCGGGGACGTGGTGATTGCCGGCACCATCATCATTGATGCTAAGCCCGGCAATGCAAATGGCAGCGGTGGCTTCGGCGGGCCGGGCGGTTTCAACGGTGGTGCGGGAGGCTACGGCTTCGACCAGTCGTTCTCCGGAGTTCCAGGCGATGGACCCGGTGGCGGTGGCGGCGGCACGGGCAGCGCTTCGCAAGGTCAGCCAGGCGCTGGCGGCGGGGGCGGTTACGGCACCGCGGGAGCTACTGGCGGCGGCGGCACGCTGGCCGGGCAAGGTGGGCCTCGTTTCGGGGCCGTCACGATATTGCCCCTCATTGGCGGATCGGGTGGCGGCGGAGGTGGCGCAATTAATAACAATCGTGGCGGCGCCGGCGGCGGCGGAGGTGGCGCTGTCCTGATTGCCAGCTCAGGTACGATCACGATTAATGGAGTGATTTACTCGCGTGGCGGCAGTGGCGTCCACGCTCAATTCGGGGGCTCTGGTGGCGCCGGTGGCGCCGGCGGCGGAATCCGGCTCATCGCCAACACAATTACCGGAGGCGGCAGTCTCGATGTCTCCGGCGGCAGCGGCGGTGGTTCTTATATCGCCTTTAACGCCGGCGTCGGAGGCCAGGGTTATGTGCGTTTCGAGGCATATGATTACAGCAACTTCAGCGGCACTACTACCCCATCAAACATCATCAGCTTTGCGTTTCCGCACCCACTCACACCACCAAACGCACCGACGCTGCGCATCGCATCGGTCGGCGGAGTCAACGCCCCGGCAACTCCGCAGGGATCGCTACAGGGAGTTCCGGACGTCATCGTGCCTTCATCGCAACCGAATCCAGTGACCGTTGCTCTTGAAGGCGCCAATCTGCCGGTCGGCACGATAGTGCAAGTCACCCTCACGCCTTCGAAAGGCAATCGCACAACCGTGCAGAGCAGCGGACTTGCCGGCAGCGAAAGCTCGTCAACCGCGAGCGCCAGTGTGACTCTACCGGGCGGCATCAGCGTCATCAGTGCCTCAGCGGTGATCGATCTGACCGTCGCAAGCGCCAAGCCACTTTTCAT
>JANLYH010000051.1:0-29740 GCA_031365545.1 Pyrinomonadaceae bacterium
TCGCGCTTCACTCGCGCCGGAACTCCCATCACCAAAGAACGCGGCGGAATAATTGTACCCGGCGAAACCAATGAACCCGCAGCAATGAGGGACTGCGTGCCAATACGAGCGTCATCCAGCACAATCGAGCCGATGCCGATCAGGGCGCCGCGCTCGACGTAACAGCCGTGTAGCGTGACGCTGTGGCCCACCGTCACTTCCTCTTCGAGGATCGTTGGATGTGAACCAGTGCGGGTGTGAATAACGCAGTTGTCCTGAACGTTGCTGCGATCGCCGATACGGATATAAAACATGTCGCCGCGCAGCACGGCATTACACCAAATTGAGGATTGCTCCCCAAGATGTACATCACCAATTACCTGCGCGCTCACGTCGACGTAGGCGCTGTCTGGGATCTGCGGGTGAACTCCGCCAAATGGTCTAATCATATTTTTGTAATAGTAGCATAGGGATAATTTCTCATTGACAGTCTTCAGACCAGCATGAGAGATTTCGACCAATGTTCAGTCATGAGTATCTGGGAAAGTTGAGGCCGCGGCTGGCGGTCCTGGCAATGGTCACCGCGCTGCTGACCACTTCCTGCGCCGGCTCGCTCTTCAAAGTGAAACCGGTGGTTGAGTTGCCGCCACTGGCGGGAGAAGTTAGCAGCGGCAGCGCCGGTGGTGTAACGGTGCGGGTCGCGCCGCTCATGAGCGACGAAGATAGCCAGGAACTCTTCGAGGCTAATCTGCCTTTAGCTGGAGTTTTGCCGGTGCGAGTGGAGCTTGCGTTCGAAAGTGGTGTGTCTGTCGAAACTAAGAAAGTACGCTTTCGTCTACGTGATGATGCGGGACGCGAGTGGAAACTAATCTCGCCGAAAGCGGCCATCTCGCGCATTCTCAAGGCGAACGATGTTTACGCCTACAACCCAAACTCTCGCAAACAATTTCAAAAAGAGTTTACGGCGTATGCGCTCGATCTGCAGGAGCCGTTGTCCGCTACCGATCAACGGCGCCAGGGATTTCTGTTCTTTGAAACTCCAAAGAAAGAACCGGTTGAGAGTCCGCACGGTCTGGTTTTAGTCGTTGAGCGACTGCCACAACCAGTCGAAATCCACCTGAATTAGTCCGCGCAAATCCGCGGCAAATACTTTATCCCGTAGAACCGAAACCCCCGCTGCCGCGATCCGTTTCGCTGATTTCATTCGCCCAGACCGCCGCAGGTGTGATTATCTTCTCGATGATCAACTGACAGATCTTTGTCTGCGCAGTCAGTTCAATAGCCTCAGCGCCGCTGTTGTAAAGCGCGCAGCGAATTTCACCACGATAGTCAGCATCGATAACCCCGGCGAGCACATCCAGACCCTTTTGCACCGCGAGGCCTGAGCGCGGTGCGACGCGACCGTAGTAACCTTCCGGAATCGCAACTGCCAGCCCCGTTCGAACAAGTGCGCGTTGCTTCGATTCGATAACCACGTCTTCAATCGCGTAAAGATCCAGCCCGGCCGCCTGCAAGCTGCCACGGGTTGGCAGAGTCGCGCTTGGGTCCAGCTGCTTGAAACGCAGCAGCTTTACTGCCGCAGCTTCATCGTGCTCGGGCCGGCTAGAATCCAACGACGGGGCGGGGTGCATAAGGTTCCTCCAGCAAAGAGATTTCTTCAGATGAGAGATTGAGCGCAAGTGCGGCAACGGCGTCGTCAAGATGGTGTGGTTTAGAAGCGCCGACGATGGGCGCGGTGATGAAAGACTTCTGGACCATCCAGGCTAACGCAACTTGCGCCGGGGGCACTCCTCGTTGCGCTGCGATTTCGGCGACGCGCTCAACTATCTGGCGATCCGAGTCCACCGCTGCCGTGTAGAGTGTCTTGCCAAACTCGTCTTTTTCCATGCGGTTGGTCGACTCATTCCAGGCGCGCGTCAGTCGTCCACGTGCGAGCGGACTCCAGGGAATGACACCTACTCCTTCTGCTGCACAAAGCGGCATCATCTCGCGCTCTTCTTCGCGGTAGAGCAGATTGTAGTGGTTCTGCATGGTAACAAACGGCGTCCAGCCGTTTTGCCGGGCGACGTGCTGCGCTTGCGAGAATTGCCAGGCGTGCATCGATGATGCGCCAATGTAACGGGCCTTCCCGGCTTTGATCACGTCGTGCAAAGCTTGGAGCGTCTCCTCGATCGGAGTGTGCTTGTCCCAACGATGAATCTGGTAGAGATCGACGTAATCAGTGCCGAGGCGCCGCAGACTGGCGTCGATTTCCGTCATGATTGACTTGCGCGAGAGGCCGCGCGCATTCGGCCCTTCGCGCATCGGATAAAAGACTTTAGTAGCAAGCACGACCTCCTCCCGCCGGGCGAAGTCTCGCAGCGCGCGGCCCACGATCTCTTCGCTAGTGCCGTCAGAATAGGTGTTGGCAGTGTCGAAGAAATTGATGCCGAGTTCGAGGGCGCGTTTGATGAAAGGGCGGCTCTCTTCTTCGTCGAGACTCCAGGGGTGGGCACCACGATCCGGTACGCCGTAGGTCATGCAACCGAGGCAGATGCGCGAAACTTTGAGCCCAGTTTTCCCGAGGTTAACGTAATCCATGTTAAAAATTTAGACCCGCTTTTCGAAGGCTAATAGAGGCCCGGAAGTTCGGAGGCACTTCGAGTTCATTTCTCTGGTTGTTCCGCTGGCATCGTAAATGTAAAGCACGTGTTCTCAGCCGACGAAGCTACATCGAGTGAGCCGTTGTGCGCACGAGCGATTTCTGAAGCAATGTATAAACCCAGACCGAGCCCCTGCTGGCCAGGTCGCGCCGACGCACGCGAAAAGGGTTGGAACAGCCGTTCGACAATTTCGGTGGGGATCGGTGCACCGATATTCGTGACCGACAGCTTAAAGCCGCTGTCGTCGCTGATAGCGAACACTGAGATTGGACCATCAGAATCTCCATGCGTGTGCGCGTTTGCCAAAAGGTTGGAGAACATCTGGGCGATGCGCGCACTATCGCAAACAACTGGTTGGCCAAGCACAATTTCGCTTTGGATAACTCGATGAGGCCAGGCAGTGCGCGCTTCGGCGATTATCTGTTCCAGCGTCGTCTCCATGCTCGAGTCGACAGTCTTAATCAAAGAGAGCCCGCCACCCAAACGTCCGCGGGCGAAGTCCATCACGTTTTCGATGAGCCCGCCCATCCGAGTGGCGCTTCTCTCCAGCATCATGACAAGCGACTCCGCTTCCGTAGTCAACGGCTTTTTGCGTAGGAGATGTGCTCCCCCGAGGATAGCATTCAGCGGATTGCGCAGATCGTGGCCGAGAACCGCAATGAACTGTTCTCGCAGTTGCGCGGTAAGTCGCTCGTCGATGAGGGCCGTCTCGCTAAGTCTTAATCGCTCTTGTGCGTCGAGGTGGAAAGCGATCAGTTCCGCAAATAGCTTGAACATGCCAATCGTCTCCGGGGTGTTCACCCTGGCTGGCTTTGGGTCTATCGCGCAAAGAGTCCCAAAAAACCTCCCGGCGGAAGTGACTATCGGCACTGAGATGTAGCTTTGAAAGCCATACATCTTCGGAGTTGGATGGTTGCAGAAGGCCACTTCCTCAGCAGCATGATCGATGGCGACCGGTTGGCCACTGTTGCGGATTTCGTCACAGATGGTGGTTTCGACCTGGAGTTCGCCGCCCGTCTGAAGGCCAAACGCGATCTCGTCACGTACGGCGCAGGCAATCCACCGATCCTCGGTCACTCGCGCCATGGCGGCGAAGCCAAGTCCCGTAATACGGCAAATGACTTCCAGAATCTTCGGTATCGCTTCGATTCTGGATATAGCTTCCAGATCGTCGGCAAAGTTGTTAACCCTTAAAGCTGTTTCTGCACGCATTGCTGGCATCTTAGTCGGGTGAGGTAGAGCCCGTCAAAGGAAGCCGCCAATGAACGCCTTACCGCAAATTCATTGGCACTTAAGTTATATAAGAATTGAGAATTAACCGAAGACCGTCGTGTCGATTAACCTCCGAACAATGAAGTCGGATAGTCGGCAGCAGCATCAGAGCTTAGGCAGCGTGACGCCGCGTTGGCCCTGGTATTTGCCGCCGCGGTCTTTGTAGGAGGTTTCGCAAACTTCATCTGACTCGAAGAACACTACCTGAGCGACGCCTTCGTTGGCGTAGATTTTTGCCGGCAGCGGTGTGGTATTCGAAAACTCAAGCGTCACAAAACCTTCCCACTCCGGCTCAAACGGAGTCACGTTTACCAGAATTCCGCAGCGGGCGTAGGTGCTCTTGCCAAGACAGATGGTGAGTACATTTCGCGGGATGCGGAAATACTCAATGGTGCGTGCGAGTGCGAAGCTGTTTGGCGGAATTACTACGAATTCACCCTTCACGTCGACAAAGTTTTTCTCATCGAATTCCTTCGGATCGACGATGGTGCTGTTGAGATTGGTAAAAAGTTTGAACTCGTCAGCGCAGCGGATGTCGTAGCCATAGCTCGAGGTTCCGTAAGACACAATTCGCCGACCAGCAACTTCTTTGACCTGGCCCGGCTCGAAGGGCTCGATCATTTTGTGTTCGGTCGCCATGCGGCGAATCCATTTGTCTGATTTTACGCTCATGGGGATGAGACGAGAGGATAACGTGGAGAACGAGTTAACAGCAAACAGCCAAAGGCGGTGAATCGTAAATAGATGAACGGAAGATTCGGAGATACGCTGTCCGCTTCCTGCCGTCTGCCTCCTGCCGCCTGCTGCTGGCAGTTACTGTTTGCTCTCTGCTTTCTTAATAACGATCGTGCCGTCTCCGACTGTGAATTGGAAGAAAGGACCGCCTGCTCCAGCGCTTGCTCTGAGCTGATTTGGCCCGCTAGCGCCCTGAGTCTGGCGCGGTTGCAGCGCACCGTACGTATCCTCTATGTGACCCAAGCGGAGAACGTCAGCATTTATGTCGCCGCTAAAACCTGGAGAAAGTGCAACCGTTAACTCTCCTGTTACAAGCCGAATTTCCGCTCCCACACCGCGCCAACTCTTGACCGGAATCTCCAGGTTCACTTTTCCGGCTCCAATCGTTGCCGAAAGCGTGCCGCCAGTAACTGTCAGATTGGCGACGCTTTCAGCCGCCGAAATGCGGATATTCCCTTCAACACCACTGATGGTGATAGGGCCGCGGCCACCATTGATTTCCAGATCGGTCGCTAAAGGCACGCGAATTCTATAATCAATTCTCCACGGCAATCCGAGGAGTGTTTTGGGAAACTTTTTCGCGACCGATCGCATGAACGCCTTATCGTGCGTTCCCGTGCTCACCACCCGCACGTGATTAGCATCATCATCGACCACGAGAGTATTGACCACAGCCAGCAGGTTCAAGTCTGCTTCGGTGTCGGCGCGCAATTGGATTTCCGCGCTGATGTCCACTTCACTGCGCGGCCATCCTTCGATCGTAATCGATCCGTCTGGCGGCCCGACGACTGTTAAGGTGCTGCCATACGCTAGCCGTCGCAGTTCGTGCCGGGACGTCGTGCGTACGATCTGAGTCGGCCGGGCTACTTCCGGAGTCTTTTTTCGTTGTGGTACTGCGGCGGGTGGCAATGATAGGAGCGTGATAATTGCCAGAAGTGCGCGGCCAGCTAAAGAATTCATTAGTTACCCTTGGATCCCTCGGAGAATCTTGAACGGCGGTCAACCGCACAAGACGATACCATCATTCGCGTATGGACCCACAAAAAATTAGGGCGCTCAAATCAATTTGATCAAGAGCGCCCGAGAATAATATTCAGCTGAACGAGCCGTCCTACCGACGAATGAACGTAATGCTGCCCTGGAAGTTTGTGACGATGACTTTCGAGCGTCCATCAATCACATCTCCAACATACTTGCGACCGTCGCCCATGCTTTTGAAGCCACTATTCCAAAATGGGCCGATCGTGATTTGTTTATTGTTGGCCGATGCCTCCAGGTTAAACGCGGAGTTCGCCGGAATGCGAATGCTTATGGCTCCCTTGCCTGACTGGAACCGGTAGGTTCCTCCGGAAGCAAATTCTCCGTCAAAGAAGATATCGCCAATGGTGTTCTGAGCATACACTTTCGCAGCGCTGATTCCGGCCAGGGTGATATCACCCTCCAACGTAACGTGCGCGCTCACCATTTCGCCGCGAATATTAGAGACTTTGATATTACCGCTCTTCGTTTGCAGATCGACCGAGGAGCCAACCGGAACTTGAAGGTTGAAGTTGATATCGCCAACGTCAGCGCGGCCGGGGTTGTCACTCTGGACGTCAACAACCAGCTCATTATTGCCCTGGCGCGGTGAGACGTTTGCCTTGGACGATTCGAGATCAGCTGTCAGTTTGATTTCATCGCGATTCCACGACTCAACCGTGATGGTGCCGGATATGTTTTTGAGTTCGATGCGAACGTTGTTGCTGGCCGGGTAGCGCTTTGATAAACGGTGCTGCGCGCCAACGGAGCCGCCGTACACGACGGCGATTCCCAAAACCAATGCAACCGTTAGCAACTTTGCAAAGATGGTACGGGGAATTCCGGGTAGCGCGGGCAATATTCGCCTTTTCATTCGAGTGGGGCTCTTCAACAACTTGTCCTGCAAATCAAAGAATCGTTAAGTCTTAAACGTGAGCTCAGGTTAAGTTCTGTCCTTACAACTCCGCAAACTCTTTCAACAACGAAAGCTTTTCGTTTAGCGCGGCATTCAACATCTCTTCAGAAACCTCATCATGCGGATTCTGGCTCAAGCTGTTGACCGAATCATTTACCGCCTGATCGATCACTGCCAGGTTTCGATCGAAGGTCTCACGCATCTGTGGGCTCCAGCGTGCTTTGTTATATTCCACCCGCTGGTTCCAATACGAAATCATCTGTTGTTGCTGCGATATGCGATTACTCACGTTCGCGGCCCCAACGCTCATCTGCCCAGCAGCAGGATTGGTGCCAGCCAGCCCTTGCGACTCCCCACCTTGCCAACGCCGCAAGCCAACAAACGTTGACAGTGAGACAACCAGCACGATTGCCACTGCAGCAGCAGCCAACTGTGGCAAGGTGAGTTCCCAACTACGGCCGACCCAATTAGACCAAAAGTTTCGGCGACCCGGCGCGTCTGCTACTGCAACTGACCCCGCCCCGGTTTCAATCATATTCCGAATGCGCAGCCAAAGCGCTCTCTCATTCGGAGGCGCCGCATAATCGCCTCGATTGGTCTGGCAAAAACCCACAATCGACTGCAGGTCATTACGCACGTCAGCACATTGGAAACACTCTTCCAGGTGTGAATTGAGGGTGGCCTGATCTTCGTGACCCAGGGCGCCATCCAGAAAATCGCTAATTAAATCCTGACACTTCTCGCAGTTCATTTCTTATCAACCTCTAAATCTGCCACCCGCTCGCAATCGTAACGACCACGAAGCAAACGTGGCAATACTGGGTTTTCAAGCAATCAAGGGGAGACTGCGTTCAAAAACTCTTTTCGGACGGCTTCGTTCTGCCTTCTGGCTTCAGGATTGAAACCGGGCGAGCCTGTTTGGAAGCTAGTCCTTCGTCTTCTGTTGCCTCAGCAGGCCGCGCAATTTCATTCGGGCTTTGTGCAATTGCGACTTTGAAGTCCCAACTGAGCAGCCCAGCATCCTGGCGATCTCTTCGTGTTCGTGTCCCTCAATATCGTGCAGAGTGAAGACCGTGCGGTAGCCCGGCGGCAATTGACCAATGGCTTTGTCGAGGGCGATGCGATCCACAACCGGCATCGCATTGGGGTTTTCCGTGCCTTTGACTATCTGTATCGGTGTCTCGCCATCGTCCGTCGTCTGCTCCATCTTGACGCCGCGCTTGCGAAAGTGCATCAAGACCTGATTGACGGTCAGCCGGTGCAGCCAGGTGGTAAAAGCCGACTCACCACGAAAGCTCCCAATTTTTCGAAAGAGCTGGATGAAGACTTCCTGAGCGAGGTCTTCTGCCTCCGAGACGTTGCTGGTCATTCGCAGGCAGAGCGAGTAAACCCGGCGATTGTGTCGTTGGTACAACAGCTCGAAGGCCGCCATGTCGGCTTGAGCCGCCTTCTGCGCCAGAGCGAAGTCCGTTTCCTGCTGCGTCTCGGTTTCGGCTGCGGTCACGTGTTCGTATTAGGGTAAGCAACGAAGATTTCCCATCTTGAACGCTTGCGCACCATGCTCTCACGAGTCCGCGTTTTCAAGGGAGCGGCAACTTTTTCCTCGCCATTTTCCAAACAGGCGATTTGCGAGGTTTTTGGTTGCCCTCGAACGCGGGTGTGATGCAGCGCTTTAAGCGCGTCGTTGCCTTACCCTACCCAAAAGATATTGAATTTCCCCAGCCGCAGTAACATTTTCACTCTGCTGCGCCTACGTCCAGTAGGTGCGATCGAGTGAACGGTAACCGACCGCTTCGGCGACGTGCGCAGAGCGGATTTCTTCGGAATTCTCCAAATCTGCAATTGTGCGGCTGACTTTCAGGATACGGTCATAAGCGCGCGCTGACAAGCCGAGACGGGTCATGGCTCTTTCGAGCATTTGCTCGCTCTCCGGACCGATGCGGCAATGTTGCCGAATCATCCGGGGCGTCATTTCGGAGTTGGAAAAGATCTTGTCGTGGGCCAGACGCGCGCGCTGTTTCTCTCTTGCGGCAATCACGCGCTCTCGGATAGTTGCCGAGTCGTCAGTTTCAGCTGGCGCATCGCCGGTGAGGTCACGAAACTTGACGGCCGGCACATCGATGTGGATATCGATGCGATCCAACAGCGGGCCCGAGATGCGACCTACGTAGCGTTGAATCTGCAAGGGGCTGCAACGACACTCGCGCGTCGGGTCGTTCCAAAATCCACAAGGGCACGGATTCATCGCCGCCGCCAGCATGAATGAAGCGGGAAAGGTCAATGACATTGCTGCGCGACTGATGGTGACCTTCTGGTCTTCGAGCGGCTGGCGCAAGACCTCCAAAACGCTCCGGTCAAACTCCGGCAGTTCGTCGAGAAACAGCACACCATGGTGCGCCAGCGACACCTCTCCTGGACGCGGTAACGCACCGCCGCCAATCAGGCCCGCGTCGCTGATCGTGTGGTGTGGGGATCGAAATGGTCGTTCAGTAACCAAGCCGGCGCGGCCTGTCAATCCCGCGACTGAGTGAATCTTGGTCAACTCCAGCGCTGCCTCAAACTCCAACTGCGGCAGGATTGTCGGCAATCGCTTTGCCAGCATTGTCTTGCCTGAACCTGGCGGGCCGATGAGCAGGATATTGTGCGAGCCGGCGCTGGCAACTTCAAGCGCACGCTTCACGGAGAGTTGCCCGCGCACTTCGCGGAAGTCGACGTTGTAGTGTGGGGCACGCGCCAGGATTTCAGCGGGGTCGATTGTTAGTGGCTGCGGTGGATCAGGAGAACGCAAGGCGGCTACTAGTTCAACAGCGCTGCGGAGATCAGCAACTGGATAAACGTTCACTCCAGAAACCACTGCGGCCTCTTTAGCGTTCTCATCGGGCAGGATCACATGCTTGATCTGCGCATCGCGGGCGAGGATCGCGATGGGTAACGCGCCTTTGATGGGGCGAACACGGCCATCAAGTGACAACTCACCAACACACAGTAGCTCTATCAGGTTGTTTTCCTCTGCAAGATCGCCATTCGCCCCCAGCAGGCCGAGCGCTATTGGCAGATCGAAGCTGGCGCCTTCCTTGCGCACGTCCGCCGGTGCCAGATTGATCGTGATGCGCTGAAATGGGAAGAAGAAACCACAGTTGGTGATGGCGGCACGAATGCGTTCTCGCGACTCGCGCACCGCCGCATCAGGTAGACCTACAATCGTGACTGACTGCGGCGACTCTGCCTCGCCGCGCACTGGCGTTAAATCAACTTCAATATCAACCAGGTCGGCGTTAATGCCATAAACAGCCGCTGAGAGAGTGCGAAAGAGCATGGAGGTGCGTCCTCTGCGAACCAGCGGGATGGGAAAGCATGAGCGGTATTTAGGGTGAAACGAATCGAGCGCGCTTCGGAGTCAGATCGAAAGCGCGCTCAATAGAACAGGCTCGTTGTGGGTGTCAACAAGTCAGACGCGTTCAGGATTTCAAAACTGCGAAATTATCTGCGCCGCGACGGAGCAGCGGCAGCCGTCGCCGGCAGTCTGATTTCCTGGCCTACGCGAAGCTCGAGTTCAGGAGTAACGCCATTCAAGCGAGCGACTTCGTTCGCATCAAGATTCCGGGCCGCGGCAATCCGGGCGATCGTGTCGCCTTTGCGAGCTCTAATCTTGGTTAAGGCTGCAGCAGTGTTTTCCGTTCCGGGTTTGCGCCGGTACAAGGTCAACCGCACGTTGCTGTTTGGAACTACCAGCTTGTTGGTCGACTTGAGATCAACACCACTGTTCATTGCCTGCAGTTGCGCAATGCTAACTCCGGTTCGATTGGCAACATTCTGTAGGTCTTCGCCCGGTGCTACTGAAATGATGCGCGCTGAATCGCGACGTTCCGCCGGGATTCGTTTGAGCAAGGCAAAAAACTGTTTTCCTTTTCCACCGGGAACGCGCACGTTGTAGGCCTCGCCTCTCGGGGTTACGTCTCGGCGAAGTTCCGGATTAAGGCTGCGAATGTAGTCAACGCTGCTATCAGTCGCCTCAGCAACGAGCTGTAGACTGGTGGAGTTTGCTACCTGTATTACGTCATACGATAGCGGCGCTTCCGGGCGGATCCCCTTGAACCCATACTTTTCCGGGTTCTTGGCAATTAGAATAGTCGCCAGGATGTTTGGTACGTAGTTACGTGTCTCTTGTGCAATGTAGGGATAGATTGCCCAGAAGCTGGGTGTGCCAGCTCTTGCAATCCCACGGTCAACGTTACCGGCGCCAGTATTGTAGGCGGCCATGGCCAGTTCCCAGTTGCCGTTGTAACGGGCAGCCAGACTCTTCAAATATTTGGCGGAAGCGTGCGTCGCCTGCTCAAAACCATTACGTTCATCGATCCACGCGGTCTGGCGCAAACCAAACTGCCGGCCGGTGCCGGGAACGAATTGCCAAAGGCCTGAAGCAGCCGCCCATGACATAGCCTTGGGTTTCCAGGCGCTTTCGACCTGTCCCAACCAGGTAATATCAACCGGCACGCCTTCTTCCTTAAATATTTGCCGCGCCATCTTCATGTACACGCCGGACCGGCGCAGTCCCGACTCCATGGTGCTGCGACCACGACCCTGATAGTAATTAATGTACTGTTGGATCAGCGGGTTGATAGTAAAGCCAAAATTGACATTCTGCTTGGCTTGCTCAAGCGCAAGCACATCGTCGGCAGAAACGTTTTGCTCCTCAGCAGTAAGTACAAGCTTGCTGAGGTCATCAAGTGGGGACGGCTCAAACTTCTGATCGACAAATCCGACCTGCTGCTGCGGCAGCGGTGCTACCGGGGCATTTTGTCCATTCAGCGCTACCAGCTCTATTACGTTCGCTTGTCTCGTAGGCAGTGTGACTGGCACTTCTTCACGATAGATCCTCTCAACGAGCTCGAGGTAATACGTTTGAAGATCTTGACTCGCCCTAACGTCTATACCTGACGTCAGGATCTCGTCGACTGCCTGATCAAAATCATCCCTGGCTTCGCTGCGCTTGCCGGCCTCCAGATTGAGCTTGCCCTTTCTGAAGGAGTCTTCAGCTTTCTTGATTATCTGCGTAACTCGCGGTGCGGTCCTCTCAACCTCGGTCTGGATATCACGAGCAGACGAACCGCCAGCCGGAATCTGTCCGTAGACAGCGGCAAACGGCAACACGAGTACCGCAAATAGCGTTAGCCGCGCTATTAAGGTCGGGTAGCTCGTTTTCATCAATCGTTCATCTCCCAGGGAATTAAGCGAATTTCCAAACCGGTCTGACCTGAGGTCTCTCGCGTATCCATTGTTTCTGCGAGGCTTTAGCTTCAAGGTTTTGATGGATTGGATGATCCAAAATACCTCTGAAAGTGAAGCCAAAGTCAATCCGGAGCCTATCACACGGTTTTCAGAAGTGTCAAACTTGTCCCATGCATAATAAACGGCAATTTAGTGAAGTTTTCCACTCAATTTCATTCGTCCAAATACTAAAGATGCACCTCGCTGAACACAGGTTGTGCGTCTCTCTAAACGCACGCGCTGGCCAAATCAGTTCACTTATTTTTGTGGGTCGGACATATCGCGTGAACTGGCGTTATCGGCCGCAGAGAAAGGTTTCCGAGACCCTTCAGGACCTGAGAATGATCCTCGGGTTGACCGCAGACAAACTCAGACCGGTCGCCCCGCCGCCGCCTGGGGTAATTTTTGCGGTCGGGGCCCTGAGCTAGCTGGTGGGACTACTCTTTCTTTGAGAGCTTCTCGAAAAACCTGCCGCATGTTGTCAACAAAGACGAAGCGAATGTCTTTGAAGGGTTCTTTGGGAACCTCGTCCATATCCCGCTTGTTTTGCAGCGGCAGGATAATGGTAGAGACTCGGGCACGCCGCGCTGCCAGCACTTTCTCCTTCACACCACCGACCGGCAACACGTTCCCACGCAACGTGATCTCGCCGGTCATGGCGACATCTTTCCTGATAGCTCGCCCAGCGAGCGCCGACACCATTGCGGTGGCCAGCGTGATTCCCGCGGATGGTCCGTCTTTAGGAATTGCGCCTTCAGGAATGTGGATATGAAGATCGTAGTTACTGAAGTCCTCTTCGTTGATGTCCAGTTCCTTAGCCCGCGATTTTGCGTATGAATACGCCGCCTGCGCCGACTCGCGCATCACTTCGCCAAGTTGGCCGGTGAGCACCAGGTTACCTTTGCCTTTCATCTTCAGCGCTTCAATAAAGAGCACTTCACCGCCCACGGCCGTCCAGGCCAGTCCGGTAGCAACGCCTATCTGATCCTTCTTCAGTACTTCCTCGGGAATGATCTTCGGCGCACCCAAAAACTCGTGAAGGTTCTTTAGTGAAACACTTACGGTGCCCTTGTGGCCTTCGGCGATTCGCCGCGCAACTTTGCGACAGATGCGCCCAATTTCTCGCTCCAGTTGCCGCAGTCCGGCTTCTTGCGTGTACTGCTGAATGAGAGCGGTCAGCGCAGTCTTGGAAATGTGCAAGTCCTTCGCAGTAATGCCGTTTTCTTCCAGCTGTTTCGGCATCAAATGGCGCCGCGCAATTTCACGTTTCTCTTCTTCCGTATAACCCGCCAGGCGAATTACTTCCATGCGATCGCGCAACGGTGGCTGAATAGTGTCCAGCACATTGGCGGTCGTCATGAAGATGACGTTAGACAAGTCAAACGTTACGCCGAGGTAGTTGTCGCGGAAACTGTTGTTCTGTTCCGGATCAAGAACCTCCAGCAACGCTGATGACGGATCGCCACGGAAGTCTGCGCCAACCTTGTCGATCTCATCGAGCATGATTAGCGGGTTGTTCGTGCCGGCTTGTTGAAGCGACTGAATAACTCGGCCGGGCATGGCGCCCACGTAAGTGCGCCGGTGTCCGCGAATCTCTGCTTCGTCGTGGACTCCGCCCAACGACAACCTCATGAACTTGCGATCCAGCGCGCGGGCGATCGAGCGTCCCAACGAAGTCTTGCCGACTCCGGGAGGGCCGACGAGGCAAAGGATTGGCCCCTTAGGCTTTTCCTTGAGCTTGCGCACAGCCAGCGCTTCAATGATTCGCTCTTTGACCTTTTCCAGTCCGTAATGATCTTCGTTGAGGATGGCTTCAGCTTTCGGTAGATCCAGATTATCGACCGAAGCTTTTGACCAGGGCAGATCGGTCATGATTTCCATCCAGTTTCGCAGCGTGGCCGTTTCAGCCGCATCCGGATGCATGCGCTCAAGTTTCTTCAACTGTCTGAGCGCCTCATCTTCGGCGGCCTTCGGCATGTTAGAGGATTCGATCTTCTCTCTAAACTGTGCCACTTCTTCAGCGAGCTCATTGCCTTCGCCAAGCTCGCTTTGAATGGCCTTCATCTGTTGCCGCAGGTAAAACTCCCGCTGCGACCGATCGATGTCAGCTCGCGCCTGAGTATTGATCTCTTGCTGGACGGTCAACACTTCGATTTCTTTGTTGAGCAATTCATTCACGCGACGCAACCGCGCGGTAGTGTCGGCAATGTCGAGAACTGACTGTGCGTCTTCGACCTTGAGTTCGAGATTGGAGGCGGAAAGATCGGCGAGCCGCCCAGCGTCGTCTAAATTTGCGATGATGGCCATTACTTCGGGCGAGATGTTCTTGCCCAGGTTTATGGCCTTCTCCATCGAGGCGCGAACGTTGCGGACCAGCGCCTCAACTTCAAGCGACCGCTCGGGCGGCAAGGTCTCTTCCATGACTTGCACGCGGGCGCGAATGTATTGGCCGGTGGTGTCTACGGATTCGATTTCAGCGCGCGACAGTCCCTGCACAAGTATTCTTATGCGACCATCAGGAAGCTTCAACATGCGCATGATCACGGCGGCCGTTCCCACTTTGTAAAGATCCTCGGCAGCCGGCTCTTCCTTGTCGAGGTCCTTTTGCGAAGCGAGCAGGATCATCCGGTTCTCGCCCAACGCTTCATCTACTGCACGAATGGACTTTTCGCGCGAGACGAACAACGGCACGATCATGAAGGGATAAATGACGATGTCCCGCAGCGGCAACACCGGCAAATCGCTGGGAATCTGCAAATCCTGACTGCTTTCAGCGACCTCGATTCCCTCAGTTATTTCAGCTTCTTTAATGATTGCCATGATTAATTTTTACTTACCCATCGTTGCCTACTTTGAAACCCGATTCATGTGGCCAGCACTAATCGCTGCTGGAATCTTTAACCGCAATCTTGTATTCCACTCCTCGCCGATCCTCAATCTTGGGAAGATGCACCGTCAGCATTCCATCAGCCACTTCGGCGCTTGCGTCCTGCACGCTCACTGTCCAACGCAAGGGCACGAGCCGGCAAAACTTCCCAAAGCTTCGTTCAGAGCAGAGGTGCGACAGGGTTTTGGTTCGTGACACGCGTCGCTTCTTCTCACCCCAAACTCTTAGCTGGGTGTTAGTAGCGCCGATGTTGATTTGTTCCGCCGTCAATCCGGGAAGTTCCACCCGCACGACAATCGCATCAGCGCTCTCACAAAGATCTACCGGGGGAGCCCAGGTCTCCGAGGCCAGCGGATCATCGGCTACGGTCGCTTCCTGCAGAGCCGCAAACAATCGTCCCACACGATCCCTAAGGCGGTGGAGTTCCAGGCGCTCAAGGCCGGTGGCGCGGGCGGGCTTGATCATTTAGTTAGACACCGTTGGTGCAAAGCATGCGTGGCGCATTTGCCGACGCAGTTTAATTAACCCTTTCTGCTAGCCTGGTTCGCGCGCGTGCGCACCAGGTGTTTCAACTCAGTCATAAACTCGGAGACGTCTTCAAACTCAAGATACACCGAAGCAAAGCGAACATAAGCAACTTTGTCGAGCTCTTTGAGCCGGCGCATGATCATTTCACCGATCTTGCTTGTCGGTCGTTCACGCTCAGAAGATTCCTGTACATACTTTTCAATCGCATTCACGATGCCATCCAGCTTTGCTGAAGGTACCGGTCGCTTCTCGCAGGCCCGCAGCAAGCCGGCCATCACCTTATTGCGATCGAAAGGCTCGCGGCGGCCGTCCTTCTTAACCACCATGTATGGAATCTCATCGATCCGCTCATACGAAGTGAACCTTCGTTCACAGCGCAAACATTCGCGACGGCGACGGATTGCCTCGCCCTCGCGGGATTCCCGCGAATCAACCACTTTGTCTTCGAGATAACCGCAGAATGGACATTTCATCGCATTAGTCCTCAGAAATGGGGTGATCCGCGTCTTCCTTCAATCCCGAGCAGTAGCTGCTGCTTCTAATTCAGGCTGTACGAAGAGTTTGTCAGGCAGAATTGGTTCGTCTTCAACCGCGTGCTCAACCGATTCGGATGACGTCTTTGCGCGCAAGCGTGAAAGATTGATGTCGCCACGAATAATGTAATAGACGCCAAAGATCAACGCCGGTCCGAAGTCAACAATATGAAGCACTATCGAAATGGCGGCGGCTGTGTCACGTTGTACTCCAAGAGATATCAATCCGGCAGCGGTGGCGGCGTGAAAGGCGCCCGCTGCGCCGCCCGGAGTTGGCACCAGGGAACCTACCAGCGACCATCCCAGAACGAAGACAGTCTGCGTGATACCAAACGGCAATCCAAAAGCGCGGAACACTAGTAAATTCGCAAAAGCGATCGCCAACCAGACCATGGCCGACCAGCCGACAGTAATTGCCAGCTCTCGCGCATCGACCAGCACTCGCAAAGCACTCGCGAGTTGTTCGAGAATACTCAGGATCGCACGAGTGAGACGCTCGGGAACGAAACGCTTCCCTTCGAGCGTCTTTCGTATCCAGGCAATCGCACCCTTCGACTTTTTTCTAAACTGGGTCAGGCCGAAAACGCCCGCCAGCGCCACCAACAGCAGAATAATCCCGACCATACGGACCCGCCCAAACTCAACGCCGGCGTTGACGGGCGGGCGAAACCAAAGAAGATTCACGGCGAACAAAAGTACGACGGCAATCATGTCGTAGATGCGTTCGACCATGATCGTGACGAAGGAAGCGCTCGGGCGGACGTTGGCATCAAGCATTGGCAACACGACTGGACGCACGACTTCCCCGGTCCGTCCCAACAGGAAAACAGCACCAAAGCCAACTGTGGTCGCGACGTACAGATTTCGCAGCCTGGGGTGACAAAGCGGAGCCAATAAGGCTCCCCAGCGGGCGGCTCGAAAGAAATATGCCAAGCTGATTACCAGGACTGCGAGGCCCAACAAATAGGGGTTAGCGTGGCTGACAGATTGACGGACCTCCTGCCAATTTAGCTTTCTGCCAAACCACCACAGGATAGCCAGCGCAATGAAGCAAAGAACTCCGAATTCAAGGTATTTTCGTGTAGTAGACTTCAAGAATTAGTAAGTTGCTTGACTCGTTATGAACCTAAACCACAAGATATTGGGCTGGGCGAAGGCTACTACAGTTCATAACATGGAGCAAGAAGGTGTCGCCCGGGCCTTCTGAATCTCCGATTCCAGGCTTTGACCGGGAACTTTCCTCTTAAGCAAATCGTTATTCCGTCTCACCAGGGGAAGTCCACGCGGGTGCGAGTGGCGCTGGCGTAACGCGGATAGGCGGAGACATTAAGTGAGGGCTGCAAGGGCTTTGGCTGCCAACGAAGGAGCCGAATTGGTTCGCAAGTGTCGCGCTGGTGATGGCGCGGCCTGGGAAGACATTGTTCACACCTATTCGCGAAGAATCTATAACCTGGCTTACCGATTCACTTCGCGAGCAGACACTGCCGAGGATTTGACTCAGGAAGTTTTCATTAGAATTTATCGATCTTTGGAACAATACGACGCGAAGCAGGGAGACTTGCAGAATTGGCTGATGAGGTTGGCGCGCAACCTGATTATCGACGACTACCGGAAACGGCAGCGCACGCCTCACGACAATCAGGCTGACGACCTCGCCGATCACACTTACCACCTGCATACCTCTTCTCGGTCGGTACAACAGGAAATGGAGCGTCAGGAACTTGGGGCGCAGGTTCAGGCTGGAATAGACAAACTGTCGCCGGATCTCCGAACCTGCGTAATTCTTCGCGATATCGAAGAATTGAGTTATCAGGAAATCGTTGAACTCCTGGAAATACCCGAGGGTACGGTGAAGTCGCGCATCAATCGCGGACGCATTGAGTTAGCCAAGATCTTGCGGCGGATGAAAGTTTTAGCTGTCAGTGAGACTTGATTTGTTTAGGTGGCGCGGAGAGAGACAGGCAAAAATGAATAAGGGCGGGGCGGAAAGAGAACCTTGATGCTTTGTAATGATTTTGAAGACCGGCTGACCGATTATCTCGACGGCGCACTCGCGCCCGACACGCACAAGCTGTTTGCCGAGCATGCGCTGCGTTGCCCGGTTTGTCACGAGACTCTGAGCGAAGTTAAGCACGCAATGCAGGCTTGTCAGATTGCAGGTGGTCCGCAAGCTCCCCGGGAGCTGGAGGCCCGTATTCTCTTGAGCACGATGCCGGAAACGGCGATGAGCTGTGCGGACTTTGAAGAGTTTCTTACTGATTACCTCGACGGGTTCCTGCCAGCATCGCTGTATCACCGCTGGGAACGTCATGCGGTTCTCTGTGATCGCTGCACCGAGCTTCCGGGTGAAGTCGTGCGCGCGATTGGCACTTGCTACATCTACGTGGGTGAGGAAAAACCATTACCTGCGGGACTGCACGAAAGAATTCTACTGGCAACCTCAGGGTCGCAAATGTCTGAGGAGATCCGTGCATCTTTCGGTGAACGACTCGCCTCCTGGTTGCGCGTCTGGCTCGACCCAATCGTTTCTCCACAGCTTGCTACTGTAGCCACGATGTTGCTGGCAGCGGTTTTTGTGCTCACCAATACCGTTTCGGCAGATGGTTCGATCAGTGGCGTTTACAGCGCCAGTCTGCGCTTGGCCGAACAGAGCTATGCAACCGGGTCGAAAGGTGGAATCAAGGAGATTACCAACGGCCTTAAAGAGTTGGTAGGCGGACAGCGCGAAACCGCTCAGCCTTCGCCTCAACAGAGCGAGGGCGTCGATCAACAGAAACAACAGCAGCAGCCACAACCAAAGCAAGGCGGGGCCCCCAACCAGGGAAGGCAGCACAAGTCGTAAGTAGTTTTCGGTCGCTTCGGAAACCAGCGATGCTTTATTGCAATTACCATCCAAAGAATCCGGGAGTTGTTCAGTGTAACCAGTGTGCCCGGCGACTCTGTTCCGCGTGCGACCACCGAATTCGCGGTTTCCCGTTTTGTCAGGACTGCATCGTGGCAGGCGTTGAAATGCTACGTAACGAGTCCCAGGCGGGTAATTCGCCAGCTAGTGTCCGCAGCAGTTCACCGTTTGTGGCGACACTGTTGTCGTTCGTGCCCGGCCTGGGCGCCGCTTACAACGGCCAAACGGCCAAGGCGATTGTCCACTTCGCGATCTTCGCAAGTTTCTTTCAGATGGCCGTACTCACTCAAGGCGTTCACTTCTTTGTCCTCGGTGTGCTTGGCACGTGGCTTTTCGCGGCGGTCGACGCCTGTCGTACGGCACAACTCATACGCGCGGGGCTGACGCCGGAAACCGAAGAGGACGTAATAGCCCGGCGCTTGTATGGAAATCCCTTCGCCTGGGGCATCACGCTGGTAATCATCGGCACACTCTTCCTCTTGCACACGCTTCTGGGAGTTCAGCTTCCGGTTAGACAATTGCTGCCGGTCGCTCTGGTGGCACTGGGCATCTACATGCTCTTTGATTATGTGCGCCGGCGCCGCTCGACTGGTCGCATAATTCGCTTCGACTCGCGCCGGCCGCCACCCTCAGTAGTAGTGAGCTCCGCGATCGAATCGCCACGTTTCAAGACCGGAGAAACGACGCAATTCGGCCGGCGAGACACCGAAAGCATTCCGTTCAAACGAAGTTCTTAGAGATCATCATTTGGCTTAATTCATGGCACTGATACTCAAAGCACTGGGCGGCATCGCCGCACTGATTCTAGTGGTCATCACCCTGCTTGGCTCGCTCGTTACGCTGGGTGGCTTCCTGCTCACAGCTATCAAGGTCTTGATCGTCGTATTATTTGTCGCCGTCCTCGCTCTGATCGCTTTTTCGATCCTTCGCGATCGTTCTCGCCGCCGTCACGAGCCCTCAGATATCTAACCAAATCGTGCCGCACCGCCATTTGCAATGACCTTTGGCCGTGTGATAGGGTCAGGCTTCTTTTGCAGCATCGGCCGGAACGGTTTTCACCTCGATCTGTGAGGTTTTATCCATCCGCTGCAATCTTCAAGCAGGTCAAAACTAAACCTCGTAGAACTAATAGGCTCGCACACGTCGCCTGACGGAGGCTGTGCTTTCAGTTATCTCAGCTGCCCCCCTTGTTTATTTGCTGAGGTAACGGGAGAGACATCAGATGGCTAGAGATGACCGTTTTTATGCATTCATAATCGCCCACACTACTCGTTCCACTTCAGGAATTCGTCGCTTTCGCATTCAAAAGAAGTCTCTAAGGCTCCTTGCGCTTTTCGTGATTATTTTTCTCGGTTGTTCTGTGTACGGCTTCTACGGCTTAACACAACAGGCCGCCCACCTGCGAACCGAAGCTGAGAATCAGCGGCTACGTGCAGAAAACGAACGACAACGCCGCGAACTGACCGATCTAAGCAATCGCGTCGAAGCAGTTGAAGATACGTCTCGCAAGCTTGCCGAAAAGTCGGGAGTAGTAAACGACGAGCCAGCGCTTCCTGGCACTGGCGGACCGGCGCTACCCCTCGATGCCAACAGCCTGGCTGCGCTCGAAGGCAAGATGAATCTGCTTGAACGAAATATCAAGGCCTATGAAAACATCCTGCGTGAACGCGGTTACACCCCCTCAATCTGGCCGGTAGTGGGAAAGCTGGAGAGCGGCTTTGGTGGTAGGCGGAATCCGTTTGGTGGGAGTTCTTACGAGTTTCATTCCGGTCAGGACATCGACGCTCAGACGGGCGATCCCGTGGTGGCAGGGGCCAGCGGCAAGGTGACTTTTACGGGTTGGCAAAACGGTTATGGGCAGTTGGTCGTCATTGACCATGGTGGCGGACTGACTACCCGCTACGGACACCTATCTCATATTGACATTACGCAGGGAGAAACAGTTGAAAGAGGCCAATTCATTGGCCGGGTTGGCTCGACCGGCCGCTCGACTGGTCCTCATCTGCATTATGAGATTCGGATTAACGATGAGCCCGTCAATCCGCTGCAATATCTGTTAACTAGCTCGACCAGGTAAGGGCCTTTTTCTCTTGACAGCTGAAATTGCTATCGCTTAGTATGCGCCCTCGTTCAAAGTTCGAGCCTCGAAATTGGTTCTAAGTTTTCGCTTTACAAGCTTTACAGCAATGTCTTCAGTAGTCCCCCCCGTGAACATGCATGATGAAATGCGCTATCCAGCGTTTTTCACCATGCATTTTTTTTGATTGTGTTTCCGTGTTGCGCCCCCTAAAAAGCGCGTCGGGCCCACAAGCTTTAACCAAGGTCGCGCGAAAGCTCTTTCAGGCTCTCGCCCCCGTTTTACCGAATCGTTAGGAGGATTCGTAGCTATGTCTAGAATATCCGGTAAGGTCAAGTGGTTTAACAATTCGAAGGGCTATGGTTTCATCGAACAGCCAGGCTCGTCGGACATCTTCGTTCACTACAGCGCCATTCAAGGCGACGGCTTCAAGACTCTCGAAGAAGGTCAGGAAGTTGAGTTTGAGGTAACTCAGGGTCCCAAGGGACCACAGGCAGAAAATGTGATGAAGGTGTAGGTCTCCCCGGCTTGCATTTGCAAAGCCACTGACCGCTTCCGGTCTTCCGGTCCGGTAAGCGAAAACAAAGGCAACCGCAGTGGTTGCCTTTTTTGTTTCCGAAAGACAGTCGCCGCTAGCCTCGCTGGCCTCTAGCCTTGAAACTCACATGCCCGCCTGTAACGTCGATTGAGAAAGAAACCCGGTCGCAGCCCAGTCGTTCCTTGAGGCCATCGGCCTGCGAAGCAATCAGCCGATGAAATCGTGGAAACGAAAAATCTTCCACCGGCTCTCCACAAACCTTCCTCGCTTCTACCAGCGCGCTGTAAATACTCTTCACTAACTCGACATCCTTGTGCGCGTCGTTGCAAACGAACTCAGTTTTTCTAAAGTCCGCCACCGCTTGCTCTTTGGCAGTGGCCTTGGCCGCGGCCTTCAAGTCTCGACCTTCCTCGCGACCCTGCATCGTCCGTCGCCAAAGGTCACGGAAACAGTTGTAACGCGAGCCGAGTGAGTTAAAGCGATAGCGTTGCGCAAAAGTAAGCGTACGGTCATCTCCCATTCGCTTCATCATGGTGTCGACACGTCCTTTCGTGTCGTAGGGCGGTTTCTTCGAACAACCATTGAAGAATATTTCAAACTCAATCTTTAGCCGTCGAATATCGTCTTCGAGGCGCGTCAACTGGTCGTCAACTGACGGCTCCAGATCCGCGGAAACCTTACTTTTGGTCCTGGCTCTCAATTGGGCTCGGACAAGGCTATTATCAGGGCTGGACTTGGGCACTCGGTGATTCTCCTTACTTAAAAAGGCAGGACAACTGGCGGGGCGCGTCACCAACGTGGGACGCAACTAAGTCGAGTCTAGGTGTTTGAAAAGCGCCCTGTCAACAATTATGTGGTTAAAGCAAGGTCGGTGTGAGTATTGTGGCCCGCTCAATTGCAGCGGGGTTTCCACCAACCCACAGGTTTGCTCCGTTCACCGCCAGCAGCTATCCTACGAACACAATCAAGACCGCCCAAATCAACCAGAAGCCGTGCCCAATCACTCTTCCACCAAAGACTTGCGAGCAATTCCCTCAGTCGATCAGCTTTTGCGTTCGGAAGAGGTTAGGCGATGCCGAAAGTCCGTTGGCATTCGCCGTCTCACCCGAATTGCCCGCGAGGTTACCGACGGGATGCGACTGCAATTTCTGACAGAACCGGTCGCCGACACCACACGAGACGACTTGCTGAAGGAAGCTGTGCAGAGAGTCCAATCCGCCTGCGAAGCGGAAGCGCTGTCAGCACTTCGTCGAGTGATCAATGCCACGGGCGTGATTCTGCATACCAATCTCGGACGGGCTCCTCTGTCTGACGCCGCCCGCCGGGCGGTCGCAAACGAGGCCGCCGGCAATTGCACGCTTGAATATGACCCCACCACGGGCTCGCGCGGGAGACGCGGTGGTCACGTTGAAGATCTCCTGACTCAACTCACCGGCGCCGAGGCAGCGTTGGTTGTTAACAACTGTGCTTCAGCCGCCTTATTAATTCTGACTGTCTTGGCGGGCTGCGGAGAAACCATCGTCTCGCGCGGAGAGCTCGTGGAAATCGGCGGCGACTTTCGCGTACCTGAGGTCATGGCTAATTCGGGCACGCGCATGGTGGAAGTCGGCTCGACCAATCGCACCCGCCTCGACGACTACCAGCGAGCGCTGAATGACAAAACGCGACTCATCATGCGGGTGCATCCTTCAAACTACCGGATTGTGGGATTCACTGACTCACCGGGGCTGTCCGAGCTCGCATCGTTTGCACATGAGTCCGGCTTGCCATTATATGAAGATGCCGGCTCCGGAGTCGTAAACGATCTCTCGGCTTACGGCTTGGGCGATGAACCGTTAATAAGCGACTCGATCGCCGCAGGTGCTGACGTGGTTTCTTTTAGTGGCGATAAGCTGCTCGGCGCAGCTCAGGCGGGACTAATCGTCGGGCGTCGCGAGATCATTGATCGGCTTCGCAAACATTCTCTGCAACGCGCTTTAAGAATCGACAAGTTATGCTTGGCAGCGCTTGAAGCTACGCTCGACGCTCATCTGCGCGGCGCCATCGAGGAAATACCTACCTTGCGAATGCTGGCATTGTCTCCTGAAGCAGTTGAAACAAGGGCACGGGCCTTCATCTCCCAACTCACCGACGACGAGGGCTCCTCGGGAATGACGGCCAGCCTCGTTGCGGGTCATTCAGCAATCGGCGGGGGTTCCGGACCCAACGTCCACCCGTCCACTATGCTCGTAGCCCTAAAACACTCGGCGCTGAGCGCCGCTGAAATTGAAGGAGAATTGCGAGCATCCTCACCTCCAGTGATTAGTCGGATCGCAAATGACCTGGTCTTGCTCGACCTCCGAACGGTCGACGTTAGTGAGGAACCTGACCTGCTGAGAGCGGTGAAAGCGATAGTTGAGTAGATTTCCCAACAATTATTAACGAATTGAAGGTTTTTTGATAGTCATTCCCAGGTTTAACGTTGTATAATCCTCAACGCTTTTGTAATTCATGCAAGAGCTTCGTCAGCTCCAACCATCCTCATCAAGCGTTTTCAAATACATCCTATTTTGGCACGTTCATCTACCATCAGATCTGTCTTGACCTGTGCCGCCATTGCCTTGACGGCCGGACTGGTTAGCTGTGCTCTTTGGGCGGCCGGCCTCCTGCTTTCACTCCAAAATGCCTTTGTAGTAATGCCCAAAGGCGCAGGCATCGCCCTGACCACCCCCAGCTTTCCAGTTGGCGCCGCGCTTATCTTCATTGTCTCGTTTGCGGTCGCCTTCGATGTTGCCCGCTTCGGCGGTCGTCGAGCCTTTCTCTATCTCGGCGGAGGGTTTCTGGGACTAGCTGCGGTGAGTCTGTTTGCTTCCTGGTTATTTTCACTCGACGTACTCTTCGCACCGATTGCGCTCGCGGCTTCTTTTTCCGCTGTAGCCATCCAGGTCAAACGACTCCGCGAGCGCGATATTGAACTAACTGAAAAACTGCTCGCGGCCTCAGCTAAATTTGAAGCTGTTCCGCCGGCGGAAGCTGAAAGTTGTCTCATGCGAGGCCTGCAACTGCTTGAAACTGTCTTGTCGGCAAACGAGGCCATGGTGTTTCGGCTGGATCGCGATGGCCGGCTGACTTCCTCCGCTCGCCTGCGTCCCAACCAGAATGGCTCTCTCGATACCAGCAGAAACTCGGCCTGGCGCGATGGCATCAGTTTGTGTCAGCGAGCAATAGCTGCAAAGGAGATCATCGTAGATAAGGTCGAGGGTGAGCCGGTCACCGAAAGAATCGCGCTACCCTTGCGTCACGAAGATCGCACGGTTGGCGCTCTACTGCTCAGGGTCGCCAAGTCCTTCGAAGACGACGACCGAGCATTGTTAAATGCAATCGCCGGACAGATGGCGCGTAATCTCCAGCGAGAGGAAACCCACAAAGCCAAGGCTAAACCTAGTCTCCTCGCCTTCTTCTCTGCCACCGAGGCGGAGCAACAGCTTGAATCGCTCTACGTTCTGAGCGGAGCATTGACGGAGCAAAGCATCGGCATCAGCACCCTCTCCGAGGTTGGCGATGGCGTGGCACTCGGATATCTCGACGGCCGAATCGCCTACGCTAACGAGACGCTAACGGAATTAGCGGAAATTGGGCAGTCGCACCTGCCTAAGATAACCTTCTTCGATCTGCTGGATAGGTTTCGCACCGACGTTTTCGATGAGCCAGTCATAGCCGTGCGCAGAGTCTTGCAAACCGGCGAGGCTTACGAACGTGAGCTGGACTTTTCCGATCGTAATTCGACCTACGGACTGCGCATCTCGTTGGTTTCCGCCGGTTCGCCTGCGCAACCGCTCTGCCTCGCCCTGGTCATAAAAGACCTCACCTTGCTTAAGGAATACGAACGGTTAAAGAGCGACATGATTTCGCTGATGTCTCACGAACTACGCACGCCCCTTACCAGCATTAATGGCTTCGCTGAATTGTTAGCGGCGGACGATGAACTCCCGGCAACGGCAAAAGAATTTGTCACCATCATCGCCAACGAGTCGCAACGGCTTTCGCGCATGATCAATACCTTTTTGGCAGTCACCAGGTTGCAGCGCAAAGATCGGCAGGAAGTTTTGAAGATTCCGCTTCGTCTGGACGAAGTCGTCAAAGAAATAGTAGTCGGGCTGCAACCGACCGCGAAGAAGCGACGCATCCGTTTGGTTGAACGGCCAACACAAAGTCTGCCGCCGGTGGCTGCCGACAAGAGCATGATCACGCAAGCGGTGAAAAACCTCGTCAGTAACGCTATCAAGTACAGTCCGGAGCGAACGACGGTCACGGTATCTACCGCGCTCGAAGCCGAAGCCGTCAGATTGTCGGTTGAAGATCGCGGCTACGGCATTCCCGCCGAGGCCAGGGACCGCGTTTGGGAAAAGTTTTACCGGGTAGTTCGCGAAGGGCAGGAAAAAGATGAGGAGTCGACCGGACTAGGACTTTCGTTTGTTCGGGAAGTGGTTGAGCAACACGGCGGAACGGTCGATCTCGATTCCGAAGTAGGCCGGGGATCCAAGTTTAGTTTTACTTTGCCCCGCCTGTGATTATGGGCCGCGGATTTACGCAGATAACCGGCCGATCGGACTGGAAACTTGTTGCAGCACGGCTGATTCCTCAGATTTGCGACAACCACGTCAATCCGCGGCAGTATTCAGGCCCTGGGGTTATTGATCGTCCCGCGGCAGGAAGGCGCACCGCAGACGCACCTCTTCTTGTTTGAGTGAAGCGTAGACTGATAGTCAATGGTTATTTCTTCGCCGGGCTCGATGTCGCGCAGCGCCATGAAGATTACGTGGCCGTACAGTATCTTCATATAAGCATTGGGCTCGCAGGAATGATTGATGTAGTGAGTGCCGTTTCCGCCGCGGCTGCCATCCAAACTCCAGCGATGATCGATCGCGCAAATGCGCAACTTCCGCCGCTTCGCTCTGCGGTTTGCTTCCGAGTCAGTAATTCGCTCGCCGCTGTATTCGGCTATCTTGCGCCGGCCTTCGAAGTGCTGAACCGAAAAGCACCCCTTACCTTCAATTGGAGATTTTTGGATTGATAACCCTGGCGCCAGCTTTAGTCTCATGATTGAGGGTTGATCTTAACCTGGTTTTCCGGGGCTGCGACTATTTGAGTTTAAAGCTACGTGCGATCAGATCCGTCTGGTTGCGAATGCGCGCCAACTTGTCTCGCGAGCCGCTAAAACGCAATGCATAGATCGTGCGGTTGTCGGCCTGCAAATAGTAAATGCGACCCATCATTGGTTTCGCGGTCTTGATGAATTCGTAGGAGACTGTAACCCCGTTTAAACGGCCGGAAAATTTTTCCTCTTTTCCCTCTACGAACCCGGGGAGAAATCTCAGCTTCTGGTCAAGGTCACGCCGAGCAAGATCCGATGCCGTCGTGCCCGCGTCAACCGCTTCCTTGCGAATCTGCAGGTAACCTTCCAGGCGATCCCCATTGACGAATTCCGCGTGAACGTGCATCGCGTCCGGTTCGGTAATCACCTTCCAAGCCGGCGAAGGAAGCTCGATCGTGTATTCATCACCGTCATACACTTCCTGGACGAAGGCCATAACGCCGGTCGCCATCAGAAACAAAGCAAAAGCCGCTAAAAGGTGTTTCATTTGTTTAACTTCACTCCTTATTGATCCGCCTTGATCCGCTTGCGAATTTCGATGCACTCCGCTGACAACGCGGTTGTCTTTTGCGAATGCGCTGACCTGTCAGCGCTTTGGTTGCCTGCGACCTGTCGCCGCAGTTTGTTCGCGCTTTCAAGCTCAGGAATTTGCCTTCGCGATGGCTTCTCTTTGACTCTTTACCAACGACTGAATTCCCTTGGCGGCCAGCGCCAGTAAACTTTCCATCTGCTCGCGCGAAAACGGTTCGCGTTCCGCCGTTCCCTGCAATTCAATGAAACGACCGTCACCTGTGCAAACGACGTTCATGTCCACGTCCGCGCGCGAATCCTCATCGTATTTTAGATCAAGCAACGGGGTATTTCCGACAATTCCAACACTGATCGCGGCAACCTCGTTAGTGATAATACTTCGCTGAATCTTACCGCTCCTAAGCAGACCGTTAACAGCCACGACGAAGGCCACATAGGCGCCGGTGATCGCCGCGGTGCGAGTGCCACCGTCGGCCTGCAGCACATCGCAGTCGAGCGTAATTGTGCGTTCCCCGAGCAACTTCATATCTGCAGCAGCGCGCAGACTCCGACCAATCAAACGCTGGATTTCATGAGTTCGGCCTGACGCGCCACCGCGTCTGGTTTCTCGCGGCGTCCTTTGTTGGGTGGCTCGCGGCAACATCGAATACTCTGCTGTAATCCATCCCTGTCCGGTGTTCCGCAAAAACGAGGGCACGCGATCATCAACCGAAGCCGAACAAATAATGCGCGTTAGGCCCATCTCAATCAGGACCGAACCTTCCGCGTATGGCAGGTAGCCGGGAGTTATCTTCACCGGACGCAGCTCATCGAAGGCGCGCCCGTCAGTGCGTTCTAAGCTCATCGTGTCCCCAAACTTCCACCGCCTCAAGCACCGCAGGCGCCGTTCCCAAAAACCGTTCCGCAACTTTTGCGAAGCGCTCCGCCGCATCTGTTACATAAAAATGGTCGAGGTCATCGCATAGTTTACGCTCGCGCGCGGCGTGATCAGATTTCCCTGCCGCAAGTTGGTTGGCTTCCAACCGCGCCTGCACCTCAACTGCGGTTGCCTCGCCCGAATCTATCAGCGGCACTTCCGTGCCCACTGTTTTCGCGATCAGATCCCGAAGAATTGGGTAGTGGGTGCAGCCAAGCACCAACGCACCCAGATCTTTTTCTCTCATATCACTCAGATACTCTTCGGCGACCGCCCGCGCCACGTCGCTCTCTGCCCATCCTTCTTCGGCCAGGGGCACAAACAAGGGACAGGCCCTTTCAATTACCTGGATCGCTGGATCCACTTTGGCGATGGCTTTACTATAAGCGCCGCTCTGCACCGTAGCCTCAGTGGCAATTACTGCAACTGATTTTCCGCCAGCCATTATTGCCGCTGCCCTGGCGCCTGGTCCAATCACACCTACAACGGTCACGCCAACCGCCGCGCGAATGGCCGGCAGCGCGAGGGCCGAGGCCGTGTTGCACGCCACAACCAGCAACTTGATTCCGTGTGACTCCAAAAACTTGGCATTCTCGACCGCATAGCGTTCGACCGTGGCAAGCGACTTCGTCCCGTAAGGCACGCGAGCAGTGTCTCCCAGATAAACAAAGCGTTCGTCGGGAAGACGTTCGTGCAGCGCGCGATAGACAGTGAGTCCACCTACGCCGCTGTCAAAGATTCCGATGGGAAGAGTAGAAAGCAAGGATGAAGGATGAGGGATGAAGGATGAAAAAGCCAGTCAGGCGGCGGAAAAGCCTTTTGTTCATTCTTCCGCCTTCATCCTTCATCCTTTCAAATTGGTGGAGGCGCCGAGAATTGAACTCGGATCCAAGAGAAGACCCCGAAAGACTCTACATGCTTAGTCGCTTCTCTTCTCCAACCGTCAAGCGGCTGGCTTTTCGCTTTGCATCGAGTAAGTGAAGTGACAAGACCTCGATGAACGCTAGTCCGACTTAGTTTCGCCTGAACCCACGGACCGAAAGTTCAGGCTAGCTTATCTGAGTGACATCTCCCTCCGCGCGCATAAGCAACTTGCGGCGAGACGCTGGCGGCTAATTAGGCAGCCAGTGCAAACTCATTAGAGTTGGCAATTGTTTTTTCCCTAGGCTTTTTAACGAGCTGCTTAGAGAAGCCCGGCATGACATCCGTCGGTCGTCCAAACCCCTGTCGAAGCCTGTCGCCCCCGTTTGCCGGGATGATTATAGGGGATGCGGAGCGGGATGTCAGGTTGGTATGGATTTGTTGAACGATTCCCCCTGAAACAGCGCCCAATAGTGTCTACTTCGTAAGTCCCTGACAAGACAATGTGAGGCGTTTTGGCGTAACCTTTGCGCAAGTTTCGAAGGAGGATGAATCGATGGATATCAAGGGATTTTTGCTAGACGAATTGAACCGCGAAGTTGACCGTTCGCGCCACGCACTGGAGCAGGTTCCCGAGGGCAAGGCAGACTGGAAACCGCACGAGAAGTCGATGGCCTTCGGCTACCTCGTGAACATGGTCGCCACCATACCGATGTGGATCGGCATGCAGATCAACCAGGACGAACTGGACATCGCGCCGAAAGACGGTCCGAAGATGGAACAACAAAAACTAAACGCCAGCGCAGAATACATCGCTGCACTCGACAAAGCGGCGGCGGGCGCACGTGAGGCTTTCGAGAAAACAACCGACGAACATCTGAAGACTAACTGGCAACTGAAGGCCGGCGGAAATGTCGTCGCTGAAGCGCCACGCTACGAAATGATTCAGGACACGATCGGCCATTGGGCGCATCATCGTGGACAGATGACTGTCTATCTGCGGC
>JANLYH010000057.1:0-2465 GCA_031365545.1 Pyrinomonadaceae bacterium
TCTTTCGAATCCTCAAGTTGTTTGTGATTGGCGTCGAAAGGAAACCGAACGCCCTGCTGTCTGCTGAAACGAGCGCTATTATACGTAGTTTGGCCAACAAGGAAAACTAAAGATTCTTATTGTTGGAATAAGCACTGCTGATAACAAGTCGGGAGGCTCCGAGCGCCGAGACCCAGCAAGGACACTTTTGCCAGCGCCGGCTCCGGTGAGTCAGTTGATCGCGCGGCAGTGATTGGAGACTAGGGTAAAAATGTCTTGACGCAAAAGCTGCTCGCTATATACTGCACTCATTCAAAGGTCCGGTTCGTTGGGATTCAACTTGTTGCCTTGGCGTCGACGCGAAGTAAGACGCAGAACAATTGAACCCCCACCCATCGTTTCATCAGTCAACAGGTTTCACAGACATTTGCGCGGAAGGTATTCACCTTCTCGATCTCGACTCTCCAGGAGGAACTCATGTTGAATTGCACCCGCTCGATTCTCGTTCTATTCGTTCTACTCGCCATTTCGGCTCCCGTTGCGCTAGCTCAAACTGGAACATCGCGCATCAGCGGTCGCGTCGTCGACTCAAAAGAGGCGTCAATCCCCGGGGCCAGCGTGACTGTCACCAACGAAGCCACCGGCCTATCCCAAACGCAGACCACGAACGAGTCGGGTGTTTATGCTTTCGCTTCACTACCGGTGGGAAACTACACGGTGACGGTAGAGCAGGCTGGCTTTAAAAAGTTCCAGAAGACTGGCAACGCTTTGGAAGTTGGCTCGCCACTTTCGGTCGACGCCGCCCTGGAAGTTGGCCAAGTGTCCGAGGTGGTGACGGTGCAGGGCGGAACTGAGCAACTGCAAACAACTAACGCGACCATCGGGAATGTTGTCGAGCAGAGGGCCATTGAAGCCCTGCCGCTCAATGGACGCAATCCGCTAACGCTGCTGCTGCTGGAACCCGGCGTCGTGCAAAGATCCGCGGGCGGCGCCGGCTCCGGCGTGCATGTTAACGGCGCCCGCGACCGAGCGTACAACGTTACGATCGATGGGATCGAAGCTAACGAATCGTCGGTGCCCAACCCGGTCAGCAATCTTTATCGCATCAACCCAGACAATGTTCAGGAATTCAAAGTAACGACGAATAACGCCACCGCAGAGGAAGGTCGCAACAGCGGCGCTTCGATTTCGATTGCGACTCGAAGCGGAACCAGCGAATTTCACGGCACCGGATTCTTCTTTCTCCGCAACGAAGCTCTCAACTCAAATGAGTTCTTCGCTAATGCTCAGAAACAGGCCAAGCCGCTGATTAGGATGGGTCAGTACGGGTTCGAAGCGGGAGGCCCGATCAAGAAAAACAAGACCTTCTTCTTTGGCAGCTACCAGGCAAACCGGGTGGACTTTACGCAGCCGATCGATCAGACATTTGGGATACCAATTGTTTACACCGCCGAAGCTCGCAATGGCATCTTCCGTTACTTTGTCCCTGATCCAGCCAACCCCCTGGTTATTAACGGCACGACGATCACGCGTAATTCGACCCTGCTGGTTAATCCGACCACCGGTGCGTTGAATGTTCCAATTTGCGCGACGGGCACTTCGCTTCGCTGCGTTCGCATTTATGACACCCGATCAGCAGCAAACAACACGGGAGCGAGACCACTCGATACAGCCGTGGCCGGGATCCTGACGCCATTACCTTTGCCGAATAACTTTACTTCCGGCGACGGACTGAATACTGGCGCCTTCCTTTGGAATCCGCCGACAGCGATTAGAGGACCGGCGATCGCCTTCCGCATCGATCACAATTTCAACCAGAACAACAGCGTATTCGGGCGCTACCTCTGGTCGAAATACGACACTTTGAAAGGCGATCCGCTGAACGGCAGACCGCAGGTTTATCCCAACGGCCCACCACTCGGTGAAGTGTTCCGCAAAACATCTAACCTCGCGCTTAGTTGGCGCCGAGTGATCTCGCCGCGCATCGTCAATGAGTTCACCGCCGGTTACGCGCGCTTTGGTTTCCTTTTCAGTCAGGGTGAGGCTAACCCCGCCTGGCCGGACGTGCCGCCTTTTGATTTTAATAACGTGAGTGAACCTTACATCAACACGCCGCGGACAGCGCGGGTCGTTACCACGCCACAGTTTCTGGACAACCTGAGTATCGTCCACGGCGCCCATGTTTTCCGCGTCGGACTCAACATGCGCTACTATCGTCACGTCGATCAACGCGGCCAGCCCGGTGGAATTAACGTTACTCCTACAGTGACCTTTGCCTCGGCAAATCGTGACCCGTTTGCCACGGCAGGCTTCAGCACCGCGCCAGGCATTAATTCTACGGACGCCACCACGCTGGGCGGACTCATCAATAACGTTTACGGGCTCCCAGCCCGCATCTCGCAAACTTTCATATCAAATCTTTCGCAAAACGTGTTCTTGCCATTCAGAACTGGGGATGCCATTACGTTGTTTGCGGAGAAACATAA
>JANLYH010000074.1:0-4418 GCA_031365545.1 Pyrinomonadaceae bacterium
GGCTAAATCTCTTAGTTCGAATCTGCGGACTAGTCATCCATTAGGAATTTCAGCAGCCCACGCGCCGAGGCAATTCCTGCCAGACGAGGATTGTCATCGCCCGCTCGTCGAAAATATCCTGAAACCTGCGTCTCGACAGCCGCTTGCTGTTCCAATAGGCGGCGCCGCTCTTCTTTGATCTCATTCATCTCGCGCGCGCGTGAAGCTTCGAGTCCGCCGCCACGTATGAACTCCACGATGCGGCTTAGCTCGTCGCGATCAAACCAGGTTCCGTGTCCCTTGCAAATATCCACAATCACGCCCGAGCAGCGCGCAAAGTTGATCCGATTCATTAACTGAGAACATTCGGGGCAGGGCGCATAATTGACTTTGCTCGTTTCCTGAACCGCATGCGTCGGAGCGACGGAGGCGCTTCCTAAAACCGTCGCCTGCTGTTCGCGATCTGCGCAGATTTTTTCAAACGAAGCGACACTGAGCCACAGACCCAGGCATCGTTCGCATTCAAGCACGCCGGTCGCGCCGATGGTCGCCGACTCCATTTCAACTTTGCAGCGCGGGCAATGGCGACCCTTCGCTTCTTCGATCTTAGGAACAGCGGCCGCCGCGCCACAGCGCTGACAATGCTTGCTGCCAATGAACATCATCGCGAAGCATGACGGACACGCAACCGTAGCCAAACGCGATCCGCAAAACTGACAAGCCGGTGCGTCAGTCGAACTCGCGGCGCCACAGTTTGGACAGTTGAGAGTTTCCGCTTGCATCCGCGGCATTGTATCAGTTCGCGAAAAAAGCCGATCACTGGCCCGCCCGTTCAAGGTTTCCGCCTGGACTACTTCCCGGTATTTACGAACTGGATACAGTCGCCTTGATTCTTAAATGCTCGCGGCACATTAAACGTCCGCCAGCCGCCATTCTGACACTGATCTTTATTTGCCGGCGGGCCTACGCCTCGGCAGAATTTAATGGTATTGAGAAACAACGCTTCATTGTCAGGGAAGAATCCATTCTCGTTATCATCCCCAAACGTGTTGATGTCTGTGAAAACAACGACTCGCCCTGATCCCGAGCTGATTGCTCCTGATGGGATCACTGCCAGCGCATGGCCAAGTGGGTTGACCGCTAGTGAGGCCGCAAGTGGACCAAGGTTGGTGAGACCGCCGGGATAGTTCTGCGAAAAGGACGAGACTATCCCAAACGGACCGTTTGTGATTGGACTGGCCGCAGGGTTACCAACTGCCGCTATGACAGTCCCATTTAAAGTGCCGGCGACATCCATGCCGAACGGATCGATCAAACTCTCATTGGCTTCAGGGGTTCCGGTTCCGCCAAAGGAGTCATTGTCTGGAAATAAGATCAGACAGCCACCGCCTTGAACGAATCCGAGCAAAGCGCTGTGTTCGGCACCCGTTAACGGTGTGATGTGCGAGTAGTTCGAAGAGGCGGAAGAAACAATCAAGACATTAACTGCGGCAAGAGCAGCGGGGGTCAAGGTAGAAGTTTCAACGAATGAGACACCAGGGAAATTCGTGCTCAATGAAGCACGGGCTTGGTTCAGAAACGTGCCCGAAGGAAACGAGTAGGAGCCGCCCCTTGACGTATCAAACCCTCCAACGACAAAAGAATCGCTAGTGACAACCGTCGACTCATGGATCGGCGTTGCGGAGTTACGCTGGTGAGGAGTCCGATTCGTCAGATGGCTTGTTGGGGTGAACAAGGTGAATGCAATCACGATCGCGAACCCGATAAAGGAGGCGCGCACCGCTCTCGGCGTTTTTTTCATGGAGTTCCTTTCAGCCCTTTTTGTCCTCATTTTGAATGGCAGTTGCCCGTCGTGCGTGACGAGTCCACTAAGTCTCGGCTACTTCCCGGTATTGACGAACTGGATGCAGTCGCCCTGGTTCTTAAATGCTCGTGGCACATTAAACGTCTGCCAGCCGTAATTCTTACACTGATCTTTATTCGTCGGCGGACCCACCCCTGGAGTCGGCGTTGGAGTTGGCGGTGGTGCCGTGGCGTCGAGTTTGGTCACGAAGGCCTCCTCGGCTCCAGCGGAACTGGACTGGAACGCGCCCGACGTGGTGGGGAAGTTGCAACAAGCGCTTCCCGTCACGTAAGCGTTTGGGTTAGGCGATAGGTCGACGGCGATGCCTGAGCCTGAATCATTACCAAACCCGCCCAGGAAAGTGGAGTAGACGAGCGCGGAGCCCGTGGAATTGAGCTTGGCCAGGAAGGCATCGGTGACGCCGCCGCCGAAAATGGGCTGGAAGGCCCCGACGATAGTCGGGAAGTTGGTGGAAAACGTGTTGCCCGTCAAGTAGGTGTTTCCCGCACCGTCCACCGCGATGGCAGAGTTTAGGTCAAAATCACTTCCGCCGATATAAGTGGAGTACACCAACGCCGCACCCGTCAGATTGAGCTTCGCTACGAACCCATCCCTGGAGCCGCCACCATAGGTGGTCTGGAACGCTCCGGCGGTCGTGGGGAAGCTGGCAGAGCCGGTGGCACCCGTCACGTAGGCGTTGCCATCACCGTCCAAGGTAATGCCGATGGCTACGTCATCGTTACCGCCGCCGAGGAGAGTTGAGTAGTCCAACCCGGAGCCTGTGGGATTCAGCTTGACGACGAAGGCATCGTCGCCGCCGGCCAACGCGGTCTGGAAGGCGCCATTCGTAGTCGGAAAGCTGTCAGGACTAGTCGAGCAACCGCTTGGGATGGTAGTGGTGATGCCCGTCACATAGGCGTCACCAAAATTGTCCACCGCGATGTCGAAACCTACGTCATTGCCATTTCCGCCGAGATAGGTCGAGTAAACCAACCCTGAGCCGTTTGGATTTAACTTAGTAACGAACGCATCGCCGCAACCATTGCCGACAGTGGTTTGGAAGGCCCCGGCGGTCGTAGGGAACGCTGCCCCGCAGCAGATCGTGCTGGTGGTTCCTGTCATGTAGGCGTTGCCCGCAGCGTCTACGGCTATCTTTTGGCTTAGATCATCACTCAATCCGCCGAGGTAAGTGGAGTAGATCAATCCGGAGCCCGTGGGATCCAGCTTGACCACAAAGCCATCGCTGTTAGCGCCGCCGAAAGTTGTTTGGAAGGCCCCAGGGGTAGTCGGGAAGTTATTGACGCAGTGAAAGTTGCTAATCGTACAAGTGGTGTTGCCGGTCACGTAGGCGTTTCCCACAGTGTCCACGGCAATCCCGTTACCCTGATCATAGTCACTTCCGCCGAGGTAGGTGGAGTAGACCAACGCGGAGCCCGTAGAATTCAGCTTGACTACGAAAGCATCGCCCTTGATGTTGCCACCGAGAGCAGTCTGGTAAGCGCCCGCGGTGGTGGGGAAGTTGAGCGAGGCGGTGCCTCCCGTCACATAGGTGTTGCCGGCCGGATCCACCGCGATGTCAGATGCGCCCTCACCTCCACTACCGCCCAAGAACGTGGAGTAGATGAGCGCTGGGTCAATAACCAGTGGCTCGCTCGCATCGTAGGCAGCTACGTGAAAACCGACCTGATGCTTGCCTTTGAGCACGTAGCCAGCCGAAATTTCTCTGCGAACACCTGCGATGTTCTGGTAAGCGATCGGCTTCTGCTGACGAATAATGCCGATCGACGTTTTGAGGATGAGGTCACCATCGAAATCCACTTCGAGCCTGTCGACGCCTTGGAAGCCGAGCGCGATGCTCTTCGGGTCGCTGCCGGGTGCGACGACTAGGTCGTACTCTAGTTTGCCCTGATTGCCGTAATAGATCTGATCAATCCCAGGGTAGACGTTTGGATAATGCACTTTGGCATAAGTGCGCACATTGGTACGCCACTTCCTGGGATCATTGCCGATGAAGTAGTTAGACTTGCCGGGCAATTCCTCCAAACCCTCGAGGCGGGCGCGGGGATTCACGCCGACTAACTGCATGCGGACGATAGCGCGCTCGCTGGAGTTCAACTCCGTCGGACGAGTCAAGCCTTTGAGTTGAGTCGCGCTGAGTTGCAGCTGCCGCTCTTGGGGAACGGATTTCCGTAAGACCAGGACCGACTCTGTGGATGTCAAAAATAAAGAATAGCTGCTGCCGCGGGACAGGAATTTCACTTGACCGTCGGTCTGACCCTCGTTTGCTTCAAAGGTCATCGGTAGCTTGCCGTAGTTCTCGATGATCGGCTGCCGTGTCTTTGATTCAACAACCTCTTTCAGGGGCGGGCTGACCGGAGTGACAGTCTCACGACTACCCGCACGCCGCGTCTGGTTTTTCGCTTTAAGGAAACCGATTGGCGTTAGCAATGTGAACAGAACGAGGATCAATAAACTACTGAAGAGGACTCTGTTAGCCGTCGTTTTCTTTATCATGGGGGGCCTTTCTATCGACCCTTGCCAGGGCCGCTGGGGGATTTGCGTCACCGCCTGTCTTGGGAAAGCGGTGTCACTTTGG
>JANLYH010000092.1:0-2665 GCA_031365545.1 Pyrinomonadaceae bacterium
GTGCAGGAGGTTTGGAGTTTCGGCATCTTCTCGATGCGCACTAAACACATCCGACACGAGGCTTGCAAAGCGAGATCGGAGTAGTAGCAGAAGGACGGAATGTCGAAGGCGTTGTCGCGACAGACATCGATCAGCCGCGCGCCTTTCGGCACTTCAAACTCTTTTGCGTTGATGGTGACCTTGATTACTTCAGTGGACATCTTTTACGACGTGTCTTCCTTGACTTTGGTTCGACTCCCCGACGAGATGTTTCCTGAAGTCTTCAGGAAACCTCTTAATCGCTGACTGAATCGGCCATGATGCCGCATCGCCCAATGGGCAAAACGACTTTCCCTCGATGTTGTCGCAAATGTCCAACAACAACTGCGCGTCTTCCGGGCGGCCGCCGCCATTCGCTACGCGTTTGAATACTTTCACCAGCCAATCTGTTCCTTCGCGACACGGCGTACACCAGCCGCACGACTCGTGTTTGTAAAACTCGGTCAGGTTTTTGGTTGACTCAAAGATATCAACCGATTCATCCATCACAATGAAACCGCCAGAGCCAACACTCGAACCCCCAGCGACCAATCCCTCGTAGTCCATCCGCACGTCTTTGCCGATAACTTGATCGGCCCGCATGACGTAAACTGAAGACCCACCCGGAATCACCGCCTTGAGCTTGCCGCCATTGAGCATGCCGCCGCAGTCTTCCATGATGAACTTTTCCATGTCGTCGTAACCCATGGGAAGCTCATAGACGCCGGGACGATTCACGTGGCCGGAAACTGACCAAAGCTTGGTGCCGCCGCTCTTTTCCGTGCCCAGCTTTTGATAGGCCTCACCACCCATCTTGATAATGTCGGGCACCGCCGTCAGCGTTTCGACGTTGTTGACTACAGTGGGGCTGGCATACAAACCCGAGACAGCAGGGAAGGGAGGCTTCATACGCGGATGGCCTCGCATTCCTTCAAGAGAACTCAGCAATGCTGTTTCTTCTCCGCAGATGTAAGCGCCGGCGCCAGTGTGTGTGTAGATTTCGGAAGAGAAGTTTGAGTTCAGGATATTATCGCCCAACAAACCGGCAGCGCGTGCTTCAGCCAGCGCGACGTCCATGATGTCGATCAAATATCTATATTCGCCGCGGGTATAGATGTAATTGGTTTTCGCCCCTAACGCGTAAGCCGCGATCAGCATGCCTTCGATTAGCATGTGCGGGTCGCGCTCCATCAAATAGCGATCCTTAAACGTCCCCGGCTCCGATTCGTCAGCGTTGCAAACTACATACTTCGGTTTCGGGGAGTCTTTAGGAACAAAACTCCACTTCATTCCGGTGGGAAAACCAGCGCCGCCACGTCCGCGTAGCGCCGATTTCTTCACCTCGCCGATGACATCGTCCGGCGACATTCCCGACAGGACTTTCTTGAGCGCCTCGTAACCGCCGTGCTGACGATAGACCTCGAGAGTCCGCGAGTTCTCGAGATGAACTCGCGCGAGTTGCAGTGGTTCACAGCCGATGGCGCCAATAAACATCTTCTTAGTGAATCGTAAAGAGTAAACAGTAAATAGCCCAGACCATGGTCGACGTTCGTGAATCGGGTTAACCTAAGAACTTCTATTCACGATTTACTATTTACGATTTACTTCATTCCAACGAATCAAGAATCTGATCTACCTTCGCCGTTGTCAGGTTCTCGTGATAGTCAAAACCAATCTGAAACATCGGCGCCGTGCCGCATGAACCCAGGCACTCGACCAGCGAAACTGTAAACTTGCCATCCGGCGTTGTTTCGCCGGGCTTAATTCCGAGGCGACTGCAAACGTGTTCAGTAATGCCTGGTTCGCCCATAATCTTGCACGAAAGCGTCTTGCAGATCTGAATGTGATACGTGCCGACCGGCTCCGTATGGAGCATCGAGTAGAAAGTCGCAACTTCCCAGATGTCGGTGATGCGCAAGGCCAAACGATTGGCCAGGTAAGCAACGCCCGGCGGATCCAGGTAGCCACGTTCGCGCTGCACGATGAACATCAAGGGCAGAATAGCCGAGCGCGCCACCGGATACTTCGCCAGATGGCGGTCGACCTCTGCCTCGACCTCGGGGGAGAACGTGACGATCTCATCCGGCATCTGCACCGGTTGCGAGAGCGGTTGAATGTTGATTGGCTGTTGACTCATGGACTTATTCAGCTTCTGGCAAACGCTTGCCGGGCTTATTCCCAAATACCATCAGCACGAGCGGAACGGTCGTAGCGATCCCCACCAGAAAGAGCGCCCAGCCAACCGCGCGACGTTCTTTCCGATCAAGTTTGTCGGCGAGGATGAGCGCAATCCCGGCCCCAAGCGCGCCCCGGGTCGCGCCTATTAAAGCTATTTCAGGAATCGTTAAGGTACTTTCTCGCACCGCATTCTCCGTTAGCGGTCAATTTCGCCTAAAACAATATCCAGCGATCCGATAATCGCTACGATGTCTGCTACCATCGCGCCTTCAGACATATGCTGCAGCGCTGACAAGTTTACAAAACTTGGTCCACGGAAATGCACGCGCGCCGGCTTTGGTCCGCCGTTGGATTTCACATAAACGCCGAGCTCGCCCTTTGAAGCTTCGATGGCGTGGTAAACCTCGCCCTCCGGCACGTCGAAACCTTCCGCGACGATCAGGAAGTGGTGAATCAACGCATCCATGTG
>JANLYH010000111.1:0-7044 GCA_031365545.1 Pyrinomonadaceae bacterium
CAGCGTGGGCCAGCGTTCGCTGAGCGCGAGCACCTTCTCTTCGTTGGCAACTTTAGCCATCGCCCCAACGAGGACGCCGTGCACTTCCTGGCCCGCGAAATCCTGCCGCTCATCCGAAACTCTCTCCCCGGAGTCGAACTGCTCGTCGTCGGCGTCAACGCGCCGCCTGAGTTCTCCAACTATGCTGCTGGCGGCGTCCGGCTGCTGGGATATGTGCCGGATCTCGATCCGGTCCTCGCTGCTTGCCGCGTTTTCGTCGCTCCGATTCGTTTTGGGTCAGGCGTTAACGGTAAGATTGGTGAGGCACTCTCATACGGGCTGCCGGTCGTCACGAATACCATCGGAGCGGAGGGATGGGAATTCACCGCTGGTAGGGAGGTGTTGATAGCAGACACTCCGGACGACTTTGCTGCCGCCGTCGTGCGTCTTTATGGAAACGCTGAGCTGTGGCACGCGCTCTCAGACAATGGCTACCGTCACATCGCCGAAAACTATACGCCGGAAGTAATAGGGAAAGTCGTTAACGAATCAGTGCTGGAAGCGGTGCGGCGCACGTAGCGTCCCGGCGAACCAAAGTTCCAGAGTCGGTTTGTTGTAAGACGGCAACGCATGAAGCGTCGCATCACTTTGCCTCAAAAGTCCTCGGGTAAGGCGGTTCTCAAGAATCGGAATTGAATTTAACTCCGAAGGAGTTCGGTGTTAAGTTTCTTCCAGACTTTTGGGGCAAAGCTCGTCGCATCGAATTACAAATTCCGTTTTATTCTTTGCTAGCCACTTGATGGAAATCCGGATTTTGCGAGTCCATCGGCTGCGAAAGCATATTTATCCACTGCGCGTCTGTCCTGGTGCGAAAGGTGTGCAATTCATATGGCTCGACTATGAAAACATCTCCCTTGCTGAATGACAGCTCGAGATGCTTGCCGGAGTTTAGGTCATCAATTGTGACGTCTATTTCACCTGAGACGATGAAAAACAGCTCACGAGTTTCTTTGTGATAATGATTACCCCGGACCTGGTCCGCCCGGGTTTCAATGAAATTGACCTCGGCCCAACTCTCTCGTGTAATTCCCAAAAACCCACCGCGTTCGTCCAACCTGGCGATGTAAGGAGAAAGTTTTTGCATTATAAGCCTCCGCGAACCTTTAATCGGGTGAAACCTTCCGCTATGGAATTGAATGCAACGTCCAGCCTCTTAGACGTGTGGTCCATGGATAAAGAGGAATCCGGCTGTAAGAAGAGCTTGTCTTTGATGCTGGCGATTGAAACGGGGGATAGCAAACCTCCGTCAAGCCCGAACGTGCCGGCGTAAGACTGAAAAAACTCAAAGCGACTGACGCGTTCTCGCCCTACGGTGTGAAAAACCCCTGTCAGCCCTTTCCTCAAGATCACCATCATCATCTCCGCTAAGTTTTCTACGTAGGTCGGACTGTTAAAAACATCTACAAAACAATCTACGGCTCGGCCGCCCTCGAGCTCCGCCGACAACCAGCTTAACAGGGGCGACGCTTTACCGTAGATTCCGCCGCTGCGACAGATAGCGACATCCTTTAACTCTTGAAGGGCAAACCTTTCCCCCTCGAGCTTACTTCGGCCATAAGCCAACGTAGGTTGCGGCAATTCATCTTCTTTGTAATCTCCGCTGGTGCAGTCGAAAACTAAATCGGTGGAAAGGTAAATCATACTTGCCCCAAAGTCGTGGCAAGCGCGCGCTATGTTCTGCGTGCCCTCGGCATTTATTCGGTGGGCATCGCGGGGATGGTCTTCACAAAACCTGACATCCTTATTACCAGCGGCGTGGATCACCGCATCAGGCTTTACACGCTCGAAGAGGGAGACAACCTGTTTGGGATCCGTCACGTCAAGCCGAAACGAATGTCCTGCTGAATCAGGATCCGTCGGATGCTGAAAGTAGGTTGTGGCAACCGAATAATGGGGGGCAAAAAAAGTTGCCAAATTCTTCCCCACAAATCCGCTGCCCCCTGTTATCAGTAAGTTATTCATTCTCTCTCGTAGCGTAAGTTGGGATTTGTTTATTCGACCCAATGTTCATACCACAGGCTGACGTTAAGCAGTGCCCAGAGATGGAAACTCCAATCGCGCTTGCCGCTGCGGTGTTCTTCAATCAGTCGTGCAATAAACTCGTAGTCAAACAATTCGCGACGGCGAATTGAAGAATTCATGATTAGCCCGCCCAACATTTCGCCACTCTGGCCGCGAAACCATTCGCGAATCGGCGCCCCAAAGCCGCGCTTGGGCCGATAGAGCAAGTCTGCCGGCAAAACCTTTTCCAACGCCTGCTTTAAGATGTGCTTTCCACTCGTCCCTTCGATCTTGAGATTGGTTGGCAGGCCCATCGCGTATTCAACCAGGTGGTGATCGAGAAACGGCACGCGCGCTTCAACTGACGTTGCCATAGTCATCTTGTCCACGCGCATCAGGAGCAACTCCGGCAGTCGTAGCTTGAGTTCAAGATAGGACATGCGCGTAGCGAAATCCGAGTTTGGCCGCAGCTCGGCTATATGCTCCAGATGTGGCCGCACGGCGTCGTAGGAAGAGCAGCTCTCAGTGCGCGTGTTCATTTCGCTCGACAACAGTTGGCGTTTGAAGTCTTCGTCGAACACGATCGCTCCTCCCCAAAAAAGCGGCTCGCCGGCGCCTAATCGCCGGGCCAACTCGATCGCCGTACGTTTATTAAACAAAGCCTCCATTAGCGGTTTTGCCGTCGCCGCCAACGCCCCGCGCAGCGACAGCGGGAGCTTCTCTGCCTGTTGCCAAAACAGTTGGTTGATGCGCACGTATTTCCGAAACCAATCGTAACCGGCAAAGATTTCATCAGCGCCTTCACCAACCTGGACGACAATTGTGCCGGTGTCGCGCGCCAGCTTTGAGACGTAGTAAAGCGGTACGCACACCGGATCGGCGAGTGGCTCGTCCTGATGGAAAATGAGATCAGGAAGAAACTTTTGCATATCCTGACGTCCGATGATCACTTCGTGATGGTCCGTACCGAAACGCTTTGCTACCGCACGAGCGCTCTCAAGTTCATTCAGTTCGTCACAATCGTCGAAGCCCACTGTGTAGGTCCGCACCGGCTGGGACATGAGTTCTGACATCAGGGCTACATTCGCCGATGAGTCGACACCTCCGGAAAGAAAGACACCGAATGGCACGTCAGACATCATTCGTTTGCGGATTGAGTCTCTTAGCAGGCGCAGGATTTCTTCCTGATGTTCGGTGGCGCTGCGATCGTCAGGCGCTGGATTGGGCAGCGCGTCCCAGTATTGTTTAAGCTCAACGGTGCCGTCGCGTTTGACCACCAGCGTGTGTCCGGCCGGAAGTTTCTGAATGTTGCGAAAGAGCGTGCGCGGCGCGGGAGTGGTTAGGAACGTCAGGTAGTGGTAAAGCGAGTCTTCATCGATCTCTGCCGTTACTGCCTCGTGTTGCAGAATTGCCTTAATCTCTGAAGCGAAGAGAAAGCGGCCGTCCTGGTGATAGTAATACAGCGGCTTGACGCCGACACGATCGCGAGCGATGACGAGTTGCTCGCGTTCCGAGTCCCACAAGGCGATCGCGAAGTCGCCTTCAATTTCATTGACGAAATCCGGGCCACTCTCTTCGTAGAGATGCAGAATTGTTTCGGTGTCTGAGCGTGAGGCGTAATGGTGGCCACGCTGCTCAAGACCCTCTCGCAACTCGCCATGGTTGTAGATCTCGCCATTGAAAACAATCCAAACCTGCTTGCTCGCGCAGCCGCGCATCGGCTGATTTCCGGCTGGCGAAAGATCGATAATCGAGAGCCTGCGAAAACCCAAGCCGAGACGCTGTTCGTCAAATAGTGCTGCGCCTTCGTCGTCCGGTCCGCGATGCGTCATCACGTCGCGCATCCGCTCGACTAGCGACAGATCAATTCGACCCTCGCTTGCCCCATACTCCCAGATTCCGCAAATGCCACACATAAGAACAGAGGTCAGAGATTAGATGTCAGAGGTCAGATAGGACACGCAAGCGTTCAGTCGGATCTTCACCAGCGCGTACCGGCACGATTGCCCAACGGAGTTTGCCGGGCAAATTCATCTTCGCAGTCCAACAAGCCGACAAGGATTCAGACTTGGAGCCGTATTGTCGCGACGTGAACTTCGCTTCGAGTGCTGCTGGCTGATCAAGTTCAAGCGAACGTAACAACAGACAAGCTCGGCTCCCAGCGTCGTAAGCCATAACACTATTTTGATCTACCAGCGTCACCTCGAGTCCAGCGTCGAGATGGAACCGCGTCGCGACTTTGTGTTCACCGCTGCCGAAAAATTCGTCTTCGATCAACCACCAGGAATTGGCTTTGTCAAAAGTAATCGCGCGGCGATGTTTGACGGGTTCGGCAAGACGCTCGTAGCCGGAGTGTTCGGCGACAACGCGATCACGTTCGCGCGTCGTTTCCCAAACCAAAACGCGCACCGTTGCTTCTCCGCCTATTGCAAACGGCGCCGCTTCGTGAATCGCCTGCTGCTCAGTGTCGTCAATCTGCACCGTGGAGTGATAGGCAGTTGCACGAAAGATATGGCGCTCGTGTAAATCAGCCGTGTAGACAAATGTTCCGGGGTCGATAATGAAGGCGCGTCCATATGCCGATACCTCAATGCTCAGGACGTCGTTGTGGCGATGGGAAGCGGGGCGGCCGCTTTGCGCGCCGTTTGCATTGAACAAGAGAAACTTATCTTGATGTCGCAGCACGTAGGTGCCCACATCAGGAAACGCCTGCGATGAAGCTTCCGTATCCGAAATCGCAAGCTGTTCGTAGTTTCGCAAACCGTCTTCACCTAACAGCCATAATAACTCCGGCGGGGCGTGAAGGTTTGCCAGCTTGAATTGTGCGTCCTTGAAAATAGCCGCTCCCAGAGCCAGCAGATAAGCGGGATCGTTGGCGTTGCGCGAAATGATTGGCAGCACCCGGCCGCCGTCCGTGTCGCCAATCAGCGACGCCAAACCATCGGGCCGAAGTATAGCGCGCAGATAAATCAGCATCGTCTGCAGCTTGCGCCAATACTTATCCGGAATCTCGATTTGATTTACGCGGCAAAGAGCAAACGAGTAGAGAAATAGTTCGAGGACAAAACAGTGATAGGCGGTCGAGCCCTCATAGTCGGCTCCATCCGGCAGGATTTGCTTGTCCATCTCATGGAGCATTTCCTTTAACGCCCACGTTCGCCATTCTTCCGCGAGTGCCAACTCAGGACACATGATGCCAATCCATAACAACCCGGCGATGTCTGACAGATAGTGGTTGCTGGTAGTGATGTGAGAAAACTCGAGGTTGCGACGAATATGAGCGCCGTGCTGGTCGAAAGTGGCGAGAAACATTTGCAGTCGCTCTTCGTTGAACAGCGGCGAACTTCGGAGAAGCGCGAAGACGGCGAGCAGGTTCATAACGCGCAAGGCGACTTCCATTGCACACGACCAGTTCGCGCCCAGTCCCACCGGATTCTGTTCACGCCAGCTCTCAACCTGGGCAACCATTTCTACGGCAAACTCTTCTCTGCTTGTCACTGCGGCGGCGCGTCCGAGCGTGATGAGGTGGCCGAGGCGATTGAGTTCCCACAAAACTCTTATGTCTGAACCGTCGTGGTGCCACAAAGGAATGTCGGCATGATAGGCGAGCGGCCAGATCCTGCCTGAGAGTGGATCACGGTGCCAGTTAATTTCCGCCCCAAATTCTTTCTCACCGAAACCCAACAACGGCCAGCGGTGTTCGCGCGCGATCTTCCCAGCTGATTTGATTAGTTGTTCAGCTTCAGCGGGGAAAAGGTCTGGTTGTCTTGAAGCGATCGACTTCGCAGTCTCAAAACCGGAGAAGAAAGAAGGTCGTTCGCGCTCGCGAAAGTGTTTTAGTAATTCGGACGGCGAGAGGGATTGAAACTCCGGGCGCAATCGTGCGGGTTGTAAGGCGAGGTCAGCCAGCATCGCTCGTTCGCGACGGGAACTGACGGCCGCGCGGCCACGCCGAAAGGCTTCGAGCGTCGCCCGGCCAAAACCGATTCTCCCGCCCAACACAGCGCGGACTCCTTTCGACAAAGAATCGTTACCATGTTTGTTGAGGCGCTCAGAAGAATTCTGCATTTGCTCACTGGGCGGCTGTCGCCCGTTTCACGGGCTCAAAATAATTCGCTTCGCGGGCTCTAGGCAACGAGCTCAGCAACAATACGATCCGCTGTGTGTCCATCCCACAACGGGATGTTGATACTCCCCTTTGCCGGTTCCTCGAGCGCGGCAAGCGCCGCTGCGACAATCTTCTCCGGATCAGTCCCCACTATTCTGTTCGTCCCCATCGTTACTGTGATCGGGCGCTCGGTGTTCTCGCGCAACGTGAGACACGGAATACCCAAAACGCTGGTCTCTTCCTGAATGCCGCCGGAATCTGTGAGCACCAGCCGGGCGCTGCTAAATAAACTCAGAAAATCCAGGTAGCCCAACGGGTCAATCAATCGCAACCCCGGCAGCTGCGCGAAGCGCTCTTCGAAGCCATGCTGAGCAATGGTCTTCCTGGTTCGCGGATGCACTGGAATAACAATCGGAAGTTGTTCGCTGATTTGCTCAAGCGCGTCGATGATTCTTCCAAACACCACGGGACTGTCAACATTTGCCGGACGATGCAACGTAAGGACCGCGTAAGCTTTGTCAGTTAGTCCGAGGCTTTCTCTGATCGACGACTGGCGCGAGCGTTCCAGATGTTTGTAGAGCGAATCGATCATGACGTTGCCGACCAGCCGGATGCGGGCCTCGGGAATTCCTTCGGCAAGCAAGTTTTCGTTGGCATCCGCGGACGGCGTGAAAAGCAAATCAGCAATCTGATCCGTCAATAAGCGATTAATCTCTTCCGGCATCGTGCGGTCGCGGCTACGAAGTCCCGCTTCGACGTGCGCAACCTTGACGCCTAACTTCACGCAGACAAGCGCGCATGCAAGCGTGGAATTAACATCGCCCACTACCAGCACCCAGTCAGGCTTGTGGTCAAGGACAACCGGTTCAAAGCGCTCCATCACCGCGGCGGTTTGA